>DATBWS010000095.1:0-5211 GCA_036514675.1 Candidatus Hydromicrobium sp. | reverse complement strand
CCGCGACCTTCAGCTTGGAAGGCTGACGCTCTAGCCAACTGAGCTATTCCCGCCCGAAATGGTCGGGGTGAGAGGATTTGAACCTCCGACCCCCTGCTCCCAAAGCAGGTGCGCTAAACCAAACTGCGCTACACCCCGATTACAAAGCTGATACTTTAGCAGAAAAATAATAACATAATTTTATAAATTTACAATAAATCCACATACAGCCTTGAGAGCTTTACCCCTGTGACTGATACTATTTTTTTCATTCTGGCTTAACTGGGCCATTGTTTTATTGTATCCTGACGGAATGAAGATACAATCATAGCCAAAACCACCGGTACCTCTTTCCTCAAAACCTATAAAGCCTTCGCAGACACCCCTGGCCTCAAAAATAGAACCTTTTTCCGGATCCCACAGCACCATACTGCAGATAAACCTGGCTGTTCTTTCAAAAATCTGTTTAGCGTTTTCCATTTCTCCAAGAAGTTTTTCCCTGTTCTGCTTATCGGTTGCATCTACCCCGGCATATCTAGATGACTTTACTCCCGGTTTACCACCTAAAAAATCCACTTCCAATCCAGAGTCGTCAGCAAGAGTGATTTTATTTGCATAAAGAGAAATACTTCGGGCTTTAAGCCTTGCATTCTCAAGAAAGCTCTTTTCTTTTTCTTTTATATCCGGAAATTTTTCAAAATCTTTGAAAGTGAGCCATTGCACTTTCTGCAAATTATCAAAAAATAATTTTATCTCCTGGATCTTCCCTGTATTTTTTGAAGCAATCACTACCTGTAACAGATCAGCACCTGTATAGTTAAATAATAAAAAAAATAATAATTATAAATTCTGACTTAATATATTTTTTTGAGTTTCTATAATTTCTTTAATGGCAGCAGTTGCTTTTTCCAGCATTTTATCAAAACTTTCTCTGCTAAAAGGAGTGGTTTCTGCAGTAGATTGCACTTCGATCAATTCACCTTTGGAATTCATAACTACATTCATATCTACCTGTGCTTTCGAATCCTCTTCAAAGCAAAGGTCCACCATTATCTCTCCATTAACTATACCCACGCTTACCGCAGCTAAAAAATTATCTATGGGCATTACTTCAATAATCTTCTTCTCAATCAGTGAATGTATGCAATCAAAAAGAGCAATAAAGCTGCCGGTTATTGATGCGGTTCTGGTCCCGCCATCCGCTTCGATTACATCACAGTCTATCCAGATGGTTCTTTCGCCAATCTTACTTAAATCAACCACACTTCTCAGCGACCTGCCAATTAGCCTCTGGATTTCATGAGTTCTGCCATTGATTCTACCCGCAGTCTGGGCTCGCATAATCCTCTGCGGGGCAGCGCCGGGAATCATGTCATATTCAGCAGTAATCCAGCCTGAACCCTTGCCTGCCAAAAACTTGGGGATTTTATCTTCCACAGTAGCCGTACACACAATCCTGGTTTTTCCCATTTCAATAAACACTGACCCATCACTATGTGATATATAATTCCTGGTTATTTTTATCTTTCTTATTTCATCTTTTTTTCTGCCATCTATCCTTTTAATCATCGCCGGCAACCTTTCTCTTTAATGACATTTAAAGCATTTTTATTATCTTTCAGATATCCAGTTTTGTTCTTATGACTTCTTTTATCTCCTCGCCCAGGAACATCTTTCCTACTTCAAAGAAATTACTCCTCATACCTGTTTCGTAAAAAATTCTTTCTGGCTCTTTTTCTTTATCCGTGTATAATCCTCTTTCCACAAGCATTTTCTTCACATCCTTCGCAGTTTCCACTGCTGAACTTATTACCTTAATCCCATTACCGCTGCAGGTCAAAATCCGCCTTTCTATCAATGGAAAATGGGTACAGCCCAGTATTAATACATCGATACCGGCATCAAACAATGGTTCTAGATAACCGCTAATTATCTTATCAAGACTGCTGCCTTCAAGAATACCTTTCTCTACAAAGTCTACAAGCAGGGGAGCCGGCACAGAAAATGTCTTTATAACGGGATCTATTCTGGCGATTTCATACCGGTATGCATTGCTCTCAACCGTGCCTTTGGTGGCAATCACACCAACTCTTTTATTTCTGGTATTGTAAACAGCAGTCCTGGCTCCGGGCTCTATTACCCCTATAATTGGTATGTCATACTGCTGCTTTAAATCATCCAGGGCAGCTGCAGTAGAAGTATTGCAGGCAATCACAATAAGTTTTACATCTTTGTCGTAAAGGAACCTGGTTATTTTGAAAACAAATTTTTTAACTTCATTCAAATCCCGCGGCCCGTAGGGAACTCTTTCCGTATCCCCGAAATATATGGTGCTTTCATCAGGAACAACCTTTATTATTTCCCGTAGAACGGTGAGACCTCCGACACCGGAATCAAACACTCCTATTGCTCTATTGTCCAACTTTACTCTTTCGGTATTATTTATTAATTTCTAAAACTGCAGCAATCTTAAAAATTAAATGCTTTAATTAATCTTCTAGTTTTTTAATCTACTAATTATATAATTTTAAAATAAAAATAAAAAATCACTTAAGTCTTAATGCATTCATCAAACCATCCGGCTTTGAAAAGATTTTATTTATCTACCTGACAAAGATAGTATATCCAGCCGTCTTTATTTAATTCATCCTCATTTTCAGTATTCGTTCCATTTCTGGAATAAGTAGTTATATTTTTAAAACCGGTATTTTCCAATTGCCTTATCTGTTCGGTCCTGGTTATATAATAAACACTCGCCCTACCATTAAGTGAATTATCAAAAAGTAAACCTCTCTGGTTTTCCCTTAATTTTTGAATAAAATTTTTCCTCCAAAGAGTCCTATTCAATATATTCAAGCGAAGTGTTCCGAATCCGGATTTTATACCGTTATTGAATAACCTTATAAAATCCACTAAACCATTTGTTTCACCCGCTCCCGAACTATTCAATTTAAAGCTAAAAATATCAGAAAGATTTTCCCAGTTCAAATTGTGTGAAGAAAAATAAAAATATCCGTTACTTCTAAGTACCCTTCTTATTTCCTTAAAGGCGGTAAGCCTGTCTTCATGACAGAAACTGTCAATTCCATTATAACTGAACAGCACGAAATCAAACATACCGCTTCCAAATATATCCATAGACCTTACATCACTTTCTACAAAACAATATTTATCTCTGTATTTGACTTTACATGTCCTTATCATAGCCGGCGCATAATCCACGCCTATATAACTTCCCGCCAGAGGAGCGAAATATTTAGAAGTACGTCCTCCTCCCACACCCATATCAAGCATATCCATTTCTTTAAGCCTATTACCAAGTTTTTCAATTATGGCAGATTCGGCACACTCAAGATAATCTCTTTTCGCATAATTACTGGAAACAGATTCCGAATTATATAAAATTTTATGATCAAGCAATTTACTTATACCTTCTTTCCTGGCCTCTCAAGCTATTTTTTATGCATTTATAGCAAAATTCATAATATTATAATAGATAATGGCATTTAAAGTAATTGTTTATATAACTGCAACAAATTCCTTTTTTTCTTTTTTACATAGATATTTGACAAGTCTTCTGGCTTGAGCCATACACATTGATACACCACCGCCGGGGAAAATCCATTGACCGGTCATATAAAAATTCTTCAACCCCGGTAATTCTTTTGGTAAAAACTTTCCAAACAATTTAACCGTAGGAAGCCATCCCTGATATGAACCCCGCCAGTTGCCTGTGTACCTCTCCCAGGTAACCGGAGTGGCTATATCTGTTGTTTCGATTTGGTCCGCTATACCGGGGAGTTTCTTTTCCAGTTCTCTGAGACATATATTAAGAACCTTCTCCTTTTCCATACGGTATTTATGTTTATCCTTATAAAGCGATTTCCAGTAATCATAGTCAGACTCTATCTGAATTTCTATGACACTCTTTCCAGGAGGAGCAAAAACAGGATCGTGACAGAAATGAAAATAACCCATCCATTCACATTTTCTGTTGCCGACCAGAACCGGATTGTCCAGCTTGAAACAATTGATTTCCACTTCACCGGACAGATCCCGGTTTACACCCAGACTTATGGAGATAATTGGCGGCCACAGGCTGGGCTTTTCATACATTTTCTTGATTTCCGGGGTTAAATACTTACCTCCCAGCATATCATATATTGTCGATCTGCCATCACAGGTAGAGACAATGATATCCGCCTGGATTCTTCTGCCCTTTTCTGTTTTGATTCCCACTGCTCTGCCGTTTTCCAGCAGTATTTTCCCTATCCTGCAGTTGTAATTGACCTTGCCTCCCAGAGACTCATAACGCTTCTCAATTGCACGGGTAAAATGAAGTGAGCCTCCAAGGGGATAGCCCCCTTCATGATTATGAAAATATGCAAGCGGCATAACCACCATTAGTGCCGGCATTTTCTTCACCGGGAACATCTGGAAAAGCATTTCACGCAGGTCATCATTTCTAAACATAGAAAGGAAGTCTTCTATTTCATTGTTTTTAAGCCTTAAGAAGGAAGGCATGAACGGCAGCATCTTTAGAATATCAAGAAAGCTGAAACTGCCAAAATCAGCATCAAGCGGCGGCCTGAATCTGGTATAAAAACGGACCAGATTAATTAATTTTCCTATAGCTTTCTTTTCATCAGGAAATAATCTTAGAAGCTCGTTTTCTAGCTTATCTATATTCGTATAGACAGTAAGGATTTTCCCCGACATCTCGATTTTCCGGAATCGTTCAGTATAATAAAACTCCACGCGTTCCGCAATGCCCAATTCCTCAAAAATCGGATAAATCGAGCTTCCTTTATTTGATCCAAGTACCCAGTGCAGACAGTGGTCAAAGAGGTAATCGCCACGTTTCCATGAAGTACATACACCTCCAGGGGTGTTATGCATCTCATAGATTTCCGAATCATATCCGTTCATCTGCGCATAACATCCTGTGGAAAGACCTGCTATGCCTGCTCCGATAATGCACATTTTTGTCATCGTTTAACTCCTTTAATTTAAGTACAATAGAATTCAATTGGGTTTACTGCTTTAGTTCCTTTTTAATAATATCATAAAAACTATCCCTTGCCATACGTTCAAACCAGGGATAGTGCCCACAATTTTCAAGAAGGATAAAGCGGAAATTCTTTATGACGCGCGAGAGAGGTTTCTGGACCCCCTGGTAGGGATGAGGATCATAATCGCCATGGATAGCTACTACCGGACATTGAATATTAT
>DATBWS010000094.1:0-17609 GCA_036514675.1 Candidatus Hydromicrobium sp. | reverse complement strand
AAAGACAAGCGGTGTAATAGATAATATCCCCTGGTTTGTTTTTGCAATATTTGGAATCTACCTGTTTCTTTTTAATCTTTTTCCGGTAAACATGGTACTGCAGTATAAAAAAGTGGGCAGGTGGCGCGATTATCTGTATGGCGAGAGAGCTTATATTATTTTGAGCCTTGTAGCCAAGTCACTTCTTGCCTGGGTTGTGTTTGCAGGAACCTTAAGGCCTGTTTGAGAAATCAGCGAAAAGAGACTTAATTAAAAATTAAGCGATATTAACATTAATACTCTTGCCTAAAGCTTCCGCTACACGCACTAATGTTGATAATTTAATATCTTCTGCATGATTCTCTATTCTGGAAATAGCACTCTTTTTAGTACCCAGTTGCTGTGCGAGCTCTTCCTGCGTCAATCCTGCAGATTCCCTCGCCTGCCTTAGCATTACACCGATTTTAAACTGTTTATAGCCTTCCTCAAAATTTTCAGAAAAATACTTATCTTTTATTTTTCTCTTATTTATATACTTCTTTAAATCACTCATACTTTTACCTCCTGATAAAATCCTCCCTGTAAACCTCTGCACACTTTATTTCAGAAGCAGGTATTTTTCTAGTCTTCTTTAAAAAACCATGGGTCAGTACAATTACCAAATTACTCGCAAAAAAACATAATATACGATATGAATTTATACCAAATCTAATCCTGCATTCCCAAATTTCTTTTGTTCCTATAAGTTTCTTAAAATATATTGATGGAACAACATCAAGATCCTGCAATAAACACAGGACCCAGGTTACTTTTTTTGCAACTTTCCCGGATAAAGAATCTAAAAAATCCTCTACTGGACATTTATTATCTTGAGTTCTATAAAATATAATAGTTCTTTTCATAACCAATGTTAACTTACATGTTAACTTATGTCAAGGACATTAAAAAAATTATGTTTTTAAATACCTTTCTACTCATTATAGCATATTTATATAATAGTGTATTGATACAATTATGTAAAAACCCATATTAGACCGCCCTATAAAATAATGAATCTATTATTTAATTAAAATAGTGTTAAGCATTTTGATATAAAAATTTTAATCCTGTAAAATATTAAACAAGTAATAAATTTTTAATTTTCAAACCTAAAGCTATGCAAAGCTGGCTATTAATAGGAATAACAAAAAACTGGGATAAGGCATTATCTCAACCTGTTCCCATCTGGGGATTAAAGACTAGAAATCAATCCGATTTTAATTATATGAAAATAGGTGATCTCTTATGGTTTTATTCAACATCACCGGTTAGCGGAGTTATCGGAATAGGTGCTTTAAAAGATAAGTATATTGATAATGCAAATCTTGTATGGGACGAAGAAATAAAAAATCGAAAGGTAATCTGGCCGCTTAGATTCAGAATTCAGGTTCTGAAAGTTTTACCCGCCTTCAAGTGGAAAGATAATAACATTAAAATCAATGATTTTGGACTTTTCTGGCAGACAACCCTGCATCTGCTTAATGAAAAACAGGTAAGTGAACTGCTAAAGAGATCTGAAGCATCTTTCGGAAACATTAATTTAGAAAATATTTATGCCGGAGCCTCGATAACTTCTTCAGAAAAAATAAATGATAAAGCTATTCAATTTGAAGAAGTTACAGAAAAGAAATTTGAATTAAGCCACAGCAACCTAAAAAACCAGATTGCGGAAATCGGTAAATTACAGTTTTACTATTCAGAAGTCGAATATCCCATCCCACTTCCCAATGAAAAGAAAAATCTAGATGTGATCTGGAAAAGAGAGCTTGAAGGTGTTCCCACATATGCATTTGAAGTTGAACTATCAGGGATGCTTGAAAGAGCTGTTGATCGTTTGGTTATTGCTTTTAAAAAATGGAACTCAAGGCCAAGAATAGTTATACCCAGGGCTTATTCCAATAAACTAAAGAATGTGGTTGACTTGGCAGATAGAGATTTTTATACCCAACTTAAGACATATGAACCTGAACAGATTGCAGATTTATATAATTTAAAAGTAAATTTAAAAAGATTAGAGCAAAGTTTGGAGTTATATTAATCAAAATGCTTGAATAAATTTTCAAAATAATATGAAACTAATAGTAAAAGACGAAAACGAATTTTTTTTATGATGAGACTAAAAAAATACCGGATAATTTTATTCCTTTTTGTTTTGTGTGTTATTTTTATTTTTAGCTTTATATTTTCCTCATGTAAGAAAGAAACGGCAACTGAGACTTCACAGGCAGAAGCTTCAGTCAAAGAAACTTCTACTGCCCAAACACCGGGCACTCTTACGCTGGATCAAATAATTGGAGAAATGATTATTTTAGGTTTCAGGGGAACAGAGGTCGACAACACTTCTAAAATAGTAAAGGATATTAATGAGTATAATATAGGTGGCGTTATACTGTTTGATTATGACGTTCCATCTAAAAGTTTTCCCAGGAATATTGAAAACCCAAAGCAAACAAAGAAATTAATTGAAGATTTAAAAGAGCTGACACGAAATGATTTATTCATAGCAGTCGATGCGGAAGGGGGTTATGTAAATCGCTTAAAAGCCGAATATGGCTTCGTACAGGTTAAGAGTGCGCAGGAAATGGGAGAGAGTGATCCTGAAGATACTTTTTTGGAGGCATCAAACCTCGGAATGGAACTTGATTCTCTGGGATTTAATTTAAATTTTGCACCGGTAGTTGATGTAAATATAAATAAAAATAATCCGGTAATAGGACAATTGGAAAGGTCTTTTTCGGACGATCCGGTAAAAGTATATGAACATGCAGATTTTTTTATCGATGCCATGCACAGGTACAATATCATTACAGCAATAAAACATTTTCCCGGACATGGAAGTTCTACTGAAGACAGTCACCTGGAACTGGCTGATGTGACACATACCTATAATGAAGAAGTAGAGCTTTTTCCTTACAAAAAATTAATTGAAAGTAATAAAACCGACATTATTATGATGGCACATATTATGAACACAAATATTGATCCTGATAATCCAGCTACATTATCTTCTATATTTTTACAGGATATATTAAGAAGTAGATTAAATTATGAAGGTGTGATTGTTTCGGATGATATGCAGATGAGAGCAATTACTATTCATTTTGGATTTAAAGAAGCCATCGTAAAAGCAATAAATGCCGGTTGTGATTTACTTATATTTTCAAATAATGGCTCCCAGTATGACGAGGATATTGCCCAAAAAATAGTAGAAGCAATAAAAAAAGCACTCAGAGAAGGAAAAATAACAGAAGAAGAAATAAGCAGTTCCTACAACAGGATAAAAGAGCTAAAAGAAAAATATGGAATTTATAATAATTGAGCTATAATAAAACCCTGGTTCTTAATTTATGAAAGTAAAAGCTAAGAAATAATTTTTATTTTCAAAATCATAGGAATATAATATTAACAAAGTATATCAATCCAATAAAGGAGGCAATAATGAATCAAGTGACAAAAGATCAAGGCCCAAGCGGACTTTCCATCGCAGCACTGGTAACAGGTATTTTGGGATTGTCAATTATTCCTATCATACTCGGTGCAGTTGATCTAAGCAGAATAAAAAACGGAGTGGCAAGCCCAAGCGGTAAAGGTTTTGATATCGCAGGTTTAGTACTTGGTGGACTTGCATTAATAGGATGGATAATAGCTGTTATCATTGCAGTAATTTTTGGCTCTTTTTGGTTTAATTTTGTTGGATTTTAAACTTATATTTCTAAAAAACTTGTCACTGTTATAAATATTTAAGCCCCAAATCAATGGGGCTTAAATATTCTTAACTCCGCATTCATCAGGTATTAAATATTTACACTTTAAAAATCAATTCTCCTTCATCTCACTCAGTGTAAGCAACATGCAGAACTGCTTCATTAATTAAGTAATCCCAACCATCCCATTGACCATCAGAATCAGTTGCCGGTGTTGTGTAACGAATCCTGATTCTAAATCTCGATTTTCCATCATTTATGGCGTTTTGAAGCTCGGTTTTTAATTTTGAATTGGTACAGGTTATCGCTGAATTGTTGAATGATTGGATCGCTACATAAGGTGCTATATTGAAGTCTGCCATTTCTATTGGTCCTGCTCCCCAATCAACAGCATCAATCCAGAGGGATCCCAGGAAAGTAGGATCTCCCCACACCTGTTCCGGACTTAGGGATAGAGAAGCTTCCGTAATTGTAACTCCGGCCAGTCCTCCGATTTCAAAACCCATGTACCCTCTGCACTGTTTATCTCCTGTTGAATCACCGGCAAACATACTGTCATGAGGGTATTTGATAATTCCACCCCACTCTATGTATCCTCCTTCAGTTAAAGCTACAGGAACATTTGCTTCAGTAACATCTGGCTCCGGTGGCTCCGGTATTTCGCATCCCCAGCTTAACTCTATGGAAGCAGTATCAGTTCCTTCCGAATTGGTAGCGGTAGCGGTAAGAGTGTATGTATCACCGGAATCATTTAGATTGACCTGTGCTTTCTTGGTACCCCAGGCACCTCCACTGTCATCTTTGCTCCAATCAACGTCAGGACTGGGATTTCCGGTTACTGTTGCCTTCACTCTATAGTAGCATATACTCTCAAAAGGAGTAGGCCCTTCATATATTTCCAGTGCTATAGTAGGTGCTTCTTTTTCTTCTTCAGCCTCCTCTTCTTCTTCTGCCACTTCCTCTTCTTCCTCTTCAGCTACTTCTTCTTCTGCCACTTCCTCTTCTTCCTCTTCAGCTACTTCTTCTTCCTCTTCTGCCGCTTCTTCCTCTTCTGCCGCTTCTTCCTCTTCAACACCTACCTTTTCCTCTTCCGCTGCAGCAGCACTGCATTGATTGCAAGTGGCAGCAAAGCTTAAGAGAAAAATAGTACTAAGAATAGCGAGGAAAAAATACATTTTATTTTTTTTCATGACACCGCCTCTCCAAAATAATACTAATAATAATTTTAAAAGAATATTTAAATAATTAAATTATACAGTAGTAAAAATACTGTATAAAGAGAATTCTTTTAGTGTTAAAAAATTAGATAGTAAATGATCTCAAGATAATTTCATTATTTATATTATAAAAAATATAAAATAACAAAACCGATAAAAAAAGGCACTCGAATAGAGTGCCTTTTTTATATAATCGAATATATTTCACTAATTTAAAACTTGAAAACCTTATCTAACTTTCTCTTTTAATCCCTTTCCTGCTACAAATTTAGGCACGGTACAAGCTGGGATATGTATAGTTTCCCTTGTACGTGGATTCAACCCGGTCCTTGCTTTTCTCTTGGAGACCTGGAAGGTACCAAAACCAACTAAAGCTACTTTTTCACCTTTCATCAGTGAATCTGTTATAGACTCCTGCATAGCGTCTATAACGCTCGCGATATCCTTTTTTGATAAATCTGTTTTTCTGCTAATAGCATCCACTAATTCCGCTTTATTCATTCTTTTCTCTCCTTTCATATTCCCAAAATAAAAAATAATTACTTTTATAAATTTAAAATTTACTCAATGCATATTACTATTGTTAAATTAATTATAATATTTATTTTAAATTTAGCAATACAATACTTTATAATTATTTTATAACAAGTTTTGCTAAAAAATATGGGATTCATCAACTTATTTTGCCATAACTAACCGCTATTATATACTTTTTATGTAAATTTTAATACACTTTGATGATATTATTTTTAAAAATTTCAAAAATATTTTTATTTATTCTAACATTCCATATAAATTTTTAATATTTCATCAAGAAAATCCAGAGCTTCCTCCTTTGGCCTCTGGAAAGAATTTCTTCCAATTATGGAACCAAAACCTCCACCTACTTTTATTTGTTTTATTTCTTCGATTATTTCCTCTCTGCCTTTCGTCGGTCCCCCTGAAAATATAACTATCCTTTTTCCATCAAATGCACTCTGCACCACATGTCTGACTCTTTCTGCCAGTGTACCTATCGGAATATTATATTTCTCATATACTTTCCTTGCTTCTTCAAGTTCTATATGATCGGTTGGCGGTTTTACTTTTATTAAATGGGCACCTAATTGAGCGGCAATTTGAACTGCGTATGCAACTACATCAACTGCAGTTTCTCCCTCTTTTGATATGCCTGAACCTCTCGGATAGGACCATATTACTACCGCCAGTCCATTTCTCTTTGCTTCCAGAGCTATTTCTCTTATTTCTTCACACATTTTTTTAAAATTAATGCTTCCCGGATAAATGGTGAATCCTATTGCAGCGCAGCCCAGTCTCAAAGCATCTTCCACAGAAGCAGTTACGGCAGGAATGGGATCGGGATTGTGAGTTAATACATCACTACTATTGGCTTTTAAGATAAGCGGAATTTGTCCGGCATATTCTTTCGCAATAGCTTGTATGGAACCAAGCGGTGCAGCATGTGCGTTCAGGCCGGCATCTACGGCCAGTTTTACATGATAGACCGGATCATAACCTTCCGGATTCGGAGCAAAACTCCTTGCAGGACCGTGTTCGAATCCCTGGTCAACCGGGAGAATCACCATCTTACCAGTTCCGGCCAATTTTCCATGCATAAGTATATTATATATATTTTTTAAAGTTCCGGGATTTTCATTTTCATACCAGGAAAGTATTTCTTTTATTCTCTCGTTCATATTAACTATTATTTTTAAATGTGTACATATATTATTATAGGATTTAATAATAAAAAGTAAAATTTTTATTATAATCTTTGAGCTTATGAACAAATATATATTTACATAAATATATATTTGATATATAATATCATCTTATACAATATCATAACAATTTAATAGAAGGTTATTTTATGGCTCTTATAAATACAGGTTTCGACAGCTATAAATTTAATAATACCCGGAGTTACAGTATCCGAACCAATGCATTTAGATTTGTTCTATTTCTTCTATTATCACTGTATACACTGACAAGCTTTCCTTTACCGGTTTATTCATACTGCAAATCTCCATTTATAATACCCCTGGAGGGTGAAGTTATAGCCGTATTCAGACAAAGCTACTGGTACCCCGATGAACAGAAATATCTCAAGCATACAGGGATAGATATAAAAGGAAAATACGGGCAGAAGGTGGCTGCAGCCGGTAATGGGGTGGTAAGCTATTGCGGTTTTTCACCTATTGGAGGAAGGACGCTGGTAATAAAGCATAATCAAAAAATCAGAACTACCTATCTTAATTTAATGCAAATCTATGTAACCACCGGGACCTATGTTAAACAGGGAGATATTATTGCCGCCATTGGTGCCGAAGACGATCCTTCAAATCCCCAGTTCCATCTTCACTTTGGCGTAATATATGATAATAAATATCTTGACCCGGAAGATTTATTAAAAATAGATTACAGCAATATCTCGAAATTTCTTAATTTAAAGTATCTGCCATATGATTTTGAATTCGATTACAGCAGCAGTAATATTTATAAATAAGAAATTTGCTCCCGCTTAAAACAAAACCAATATAATTTAAATTATGTATCAGGGCAGATATTTTAAATTTAGATGAAATGAAATAATTAGATTTGAATATTAATGGTATAAAAATTATTTATCTTTAAAATAGGCCTGTATATTTTTTATCTCTTCATTGATCTTGCTGTCGATTTCTTCCTTGCACACCCCAAACTCAATTATATTAAGAGTGAGCTTGATTTTCTCGAAAGTCTTTTTCAGTATACCATTAATTTTTGGTCTCTGTGCTATATCTAAAACACTTAACTGCAAATAATCTTCTCCGTCAGTGGTTGAGATAAAATTCATATGGCCCAATTTTGTACAGCCGTTTTTCTTGAGAAAATCGATAATGTTCCTGGCAATCTCTCCTATTTGATTAACAAAATCTTCTTTGGTTACAGGATTTGATGAAGTTATTATCACTCTTTTGGTTAAAATTACCGAGCTGTCAGTACTCATAAAATCTTAAATCGTAAATATTTTATAATAAATTTATTACCTTTTTTATTACATTTCAGATTTAGAAAGCTAATTCTAACACAACTTAATATTATGTCAAAGTATTTTAAATCTTATTGCGGGTTAAAGGAGATTTTATCCTATTATCTTATGATGAATTTCCGGTTCAACTTATTTTACCTGCTTTGATTATTTAAGCACATATTTATATATTGCTTTACCCAGACCCGAATTATAATTCTCCTCTGTAACAATATCTGCCTGTTTTAATACTTCAGGATAAGAATTTCTAACTGCTATATTAAGGCCTGATTCTTTAAACATACTTAAATCATTATAACTATCGCCAAAAACGACTACTTCATCTTTTTTTATATTTAATGTCTTTAAAATAATTGCCAGCGCATTCCCTTTGGAAGCATCAGGGTTCAGCATATCAAAAAAATATTTCCCTGATCTTATAAAGTGTAATTTGCTTGAAAATTTTTTTCTCAAATAACTATCCAAAGGATCGGACTCCTCAATAGGTATATGTATATTAGCGGTATTCAATGAAAAATATTCTGTCTCGATATCTTTTGTTTTTATTATTTTTTGTTCAACCTTTTCAATATGTTCCATATCAGGATGATATTTTTCATAAAAAATTTTACCGTTAACCAGAGCTGCCAGAGGAGAATATCCCTTCCTTTTTATCGTTCTTATAGCTTCAAGATAATAGCGGGGTTCGATTTTGATTGCACTGATTATTTTTAGATCTTTGTTAACCACAACCGCTCCATTTAAAGTTATTTGCGGAAGTTCCAGATCAAACAACTTCACCAGGGATAATATGGAGCATATTGATTTTCCGGTGGCCAGAATTACTTCAATTCCTTTCCTGCGGCATTCCAGAATAGCTTTTTTATTTAAACCGGTAAGAGTTGAATTATTATCCAGTAATGTACCATCAACATCAGTGACTATAAGTTTTATCATGTCAGTGACCTACTTGTGAGTCGCGATTCCAAAACAATCTTCAGCAGCTTCCATAACTGCTTCCGAAAATGTGGGATGAGAATGAACAGTAGATGCAAGGTCATCTACGAGCAGCTCGCCTCTCATTGCTACAGCTACTTCATGTACCAGATTTGAAGCCTGTGGTCCTATCATCTGGGCGCCGAGTATCTCTCCGGTTTCGCTGTTAGAAACAATTTTTACAAAACCTTCGGTTTCTCCAGTGATGTAAGCTTTACCACTTGAGCTAAACGGAAACATACCGGTACATACCTTTATATTTTTCTTCTTTGCCTGCTTCTCATTTAATCCGACAGTTCCGATTTCAAGGGCCGTAAACACCGCCCATGGAATGACATCATAGCTCATTTCTTTTACTTTTCCTGCAATGTTTTCTGCAGCAATCTTACCCTCCTCAGATGCCACATGCGCCAATTGGAATCCGCCTATTACATCACCCACGGCATATATTCCCTCGGCACTTGTTTTAAGGTGTGAATCCACTTTTATATAACCTTCTTTACTTACTTTTATTCCCACATTTTCAATACCAATACCGGTAGAATTTGGCTTTCTGCCCACTGCTATAAGTATTTTATCTGCAGTGAGTTTATCTCCATTCCTTGTAGTGCAGATAAATTTTTTACCGCTTTTTTTCAAACTTTCTACTTTTGAATCCGTAAATATATTAATTCCTTTCTGCCTTAATACATTAAATATTATTTTTGAAACTTCTTCATCTTCTGCTGATAATATCCTGGGAAGTATTTCTACTACAGTAACATCAGACCCAAAAGAAGAAAATATATTTGCAAACTCAATTCCTATCACTCCCCCACCTATAATTAACAGAGACTCCGGTATTTCTTCAAGAGATAGTATTTCGGAATTATCCATTATTCCATCTTCAGATAAATCAAATGGTTCTACATTTGAAGCGGACGATCCTGTAGCAATGATTATATTTTTTGTCCCGATTTCAATATCCTGCCCGCCGGAAGTTTTTACCGATACTTTCCCTTCTGCCGTTATTTCTCCCACACCTTTTATAATTTCTACATTATTTTTCTTAAAATGAAACTCAAGAGCTCTTCTCTGTGTTTCAATTACCCGGTCTTTTCTGGCCATCGCTTTCTTAAAATCCAGTTTTGGCAATGAAACATCTATTCCAAGAATTTCTGCTTTCCTGATTTCATCAAGAGTGCGTGCTACATGATAGAGAGTTTTTGTCGGTATACAGCCGCAGTTTAAGCAAACTCCCCCCAGGTTATCCTTTTCAATCACTGCGGTTGTCAGTCCTAATTTTGAGGCTCTTATAGATGCCACATACCCTCCGGGTCCTCCTCCCAGTACGGTAAGATCCACTTTTTTAGTACTCATATTGCTAAAAACTCCTTTCCTCCAGTCATTCCATAAACAGAAATAATTATATGCGTTAATATGGTAAAATAAATCAATCAATTATCATTATATTAAATTATGGAAACCTTAAGACAAAAAACCTTAAGTAAAAACTATAAAATAATAAATAACTTTAAGAACCATGACATGCAAAAAAATATTCTGAGCTTTGATCTGGGCCTCATCTCCTACAACATTTCTTATAATCTGCAGGAAGAGATTTTTGAACTTATAAAATTAAAAGATTATCCCGGTGCAATATTACTGCTCGAGCATTATCCTGTTATAACCATAGGAAGTAACAGAAATATCGGTAGTCTACTGGTAAGTATGGAAAAACTCTGCGAGCAAAACATAGAACTGATACAATCAAACCGCGGCGGTGATTTAACCCTGCATTCCCCAGGTCAAATTGTCTGTTATACAATTTTGAACCTGGCTCAGGTAAGAAAAGATTTACCTCTTTTTGTCCATAACCTTGAACAGGTTATAATAGATGTACTTACCGGTTATGATATACAGGGAACCAGAATAAATAAACATCGGGGAGTATTTGTTGACACCTCCAAAATAGCATCTATTGGACTAAAGGTCAGAAAATGGACCACACTCCATGGTTTTTCATTAAATATAAACAACGATTTGAAATATTTTGATAATATAATAGCCTGTGGCCTGAAAGATTATCCCCAGACTTCAATAAAAAAAATTTCAAAGAAAACAATTCCAATCTATGATGTCAAAGAACAAATACTGAAAAGTTTCAGTAGTATTTTTGAAATACCGGTGACAAGAATTATATAGTTTTTTAAACTGCTAGCTGCTTTTTTTTGTGTTGTTATTGCCATTATCTTTTTTTAATACTGCATATATTTCTTTTAGTACTTTTAGAGGTTCTTTGAACAGTCTCTTGGGGAGAAAGGGCATAAGCGTTGCAATTGCCTTTCTCATATCTTCAGTCATCCTGTGCGGTTTGGTAAGAATTCTGTTTATAAAATCTTCAGCGAAAACAGTCCTCAGGTGACGTCTGTCTATTTCTATTCTTTTATTACAGTTATCACAAACTACACTCCGGAGGTAGTTCCCTATATAATAAACCGTGTGTGGTAATTCCCTGTTACAATTAATACAAAATAATACTATTTTTTCTTCTTTGTCTTTCATTTCTAAAAAATACTCCGGTAAAATTTATAAATTCAATTGATTAGTTCTTCCGGTTTCTCTATAAGTTCCACTGTTTCCCGCAGGAATTTTGCTCCTGCCATTCCATCGATTATTCTGTGATCACATGAAACAGAAAAGTTCATAAAGGATTCCGGCTTAATTTTCCCATTTACTACCGCAGGTTCGGTATATATTTCTCCAACAGCAAGTATAGCTGCCTGAGGAGGATTTATTATGGGTGAAAAGGATCTTATGCCATACATACCCAGATTGGTAACTGTAAACGTACCATTTGAGATGTCTTCCAGGTTGAGTTTTCCTTCTCTTGCTTTGTTAACAAGCTCTATTCTTTTTTTTGTAATATCGGTAATTTTCAGCCTGTCACAGTTAAATATAATGGGAACTATAAGTCCTCCTTCAGATGAAACTGCCAGACCGATATTTATATCATCATATATTATATGGTTACTATCAGAAAAAGTTGAATTTAATTCCAGGTTATTCCGCAATGCATTTGCAGCTGCCTTTAATATAAAATCGGTAAAAGTTATTTTTATGCCGTATGTTTTAAGTATTTTTTCCTTTAATTCTTCTCTTAAATCTATAAGCCGGGTGGCATTAGCTTTTGCATTCAAGACTATGTGTGGGATATTGGAACTGGAATAACTCATACGCTCAGCTATTAGTTTTCTTTTCCCCTCCAGCGGTCCGGATGATTTTATGGTTATCCCCGCTGCCAGGGGTCCTGCTGCTTTCTTTCCGGTTTCCCCTTTTTCTCTGGAATAAGCGATTATATCTTCTTTTACTATTCTTCCGTCCGGCCCTGAACCTGTAATTTTTTCTATCCTGTAATCTATACCCATTTCTTCTGCCATTTTTCTTGCCAGGGGTGATATTTTTACCCTTTGCCCGGAAGATACGAAAACTTCTTTGATATTACCGGTTTTTTCTGCTGTTCCTTTTGTCTTTGCCCCGGTTATCCTGCTCTCTTCTTTTTGCTCCGGTTTTTCCGGGGGAATTTCTTCGTCTTTTTCACCTATGTATGCTATCACTCCGGTTACAGGAACTTCTTCCCCTTCAGCCTTTAGTATTTTCTTTAAAACACCGGATTTATATGACTCGACTTCGATGGTTACCTTATCGGTCATCACTTCAAACAACACTTCACCCTTTTCTACCCTGTCTCCTTCTTTCTTATGCCATTTTTCAATCCTGCCGGATTCCATAGTAAGTCCCAATTTAGGCATAATAACTTCATACATCTCTCAGTCCTCCGCCGGAATAAAAATCTGTTTATATTGATTAATGACTATAATAACATACTGAAATCCAATTAAACACACGGACTTTACCCTAATAGATCCAAAACCGCCTTTTCAATCCTGCCGATGCCGGGAATCATTTCCTGTTCAAGTACCAGACTATAGGGAACCGGGCAATTTCTTCCCGCAACTCTTTTGACGGGGGCATCCAGCCAGTCAAATCCTTTCTCGGAAACCTGGGCTGCAACTTCTCCCATAAACCCACCGAAAACCGGTGCCTCTTCCACACATAAAAGTTTGCCCGTCTTTTTAATCGAGCCCAGTATAATATCGATATCAAGAGGTCTCAGCGTTCTTATGTCTATTACCTCGCATTCAATACCTTTCTCCAGTGAAAGTTTTTCGGCCGCTTCCAAAGATTTTTGAACCATATAAGAAGTTGCAACTATGCTGATATCGCTGCCCTCTTTTTTGATATCACCTTTCCCCAGTGGAATTTCATACATCTCTTCAGGAACATCGGCAATATATTTTTTATTTTTATAAAGCATCTTATGTTCTATAAAAATTACGGGATTATCATCATTTATTGATGAGATCAGAAGCCCTTTTGCATCATAGGGACAGGAGGGCATAACCACCTTCAGCCCGGGAATATGAGCAACAAGAGCTTCCAGGCTCTGGGAATGCTGAGCTGCCGCCCCGGTCCCACCGCCACCTGCAGTTCTGATTACCATCGGAACCCTGGCTTTTCCCCCAAACATGTAACTTATTTTGGCTGCCTGATTAGCAATCTGGTCCATAGCTATAGTTATAAAATCTGAAAACATTATCTCGGCTACCGGTCTCATTCCCGTAATTGCACTTCCAGTTGCAACACCTATTATAGCTTCTTCAGAAATGGGAGCATTTCTTATCCTTTCCCTGCCAAATTCTTCCAGCATTCCAACAGTTACACCAAAGGCCCCTCCATATTCCGCTATATCTTCTCCGATGAGGTACACATTGCTATCTTCCCTCATCTTTTGCTGCATTGCTTCCCTTATTGCTTCGAGATATGTTAATTCTCTTGTCATTTTAAAAATATTTTTACAAATTAAAAATTAGTAATGATTAACTATTATTAATTAACCATTATTTTCAGGCATAAACATCATCCTCGACTTCGGAAGGGTCGGGAAATGGGCTTTCTTTTGCAAATTCCGATGCTTCCTGTATTTTACTTATTACTTCTTTTTCCAGATCCCTGTCATCCTTTTCAGTTAATATTTTTCCATCAATCAAGATCTCCCTGTATCTTTTTATTGGATCCTTTTCCATCCATTTCTTTATTTCTTCTCTTGTTCTGTAAACCTGAGCATCACTCTTGGAGTGGCCGCTCCATCTGTAAGTTAAACTTTCAATTAAAACCGGGCCTTTTCCAGCTCTGCACCTATCGGCAAAATAAGAGACTGCATTAAGTACCTCAACCAGATTGTTACCATCAATGGTTAGCCCCTCTATGCCATAAGCATTCTTTCTATCCGATATTTTTTCTATATTAAATGCTTCCTTTATTGATGTTGACATCCCGTAGACATTATTTTCGCAGAGATAAATTACCGGAAGATCCCATATGGAAGCCATATTGATAGAGCTGTGGAATATACCCTGATTGGCTGCCCCGTCTCCGAAGAAACATACTACTATTTTTCCATTCTTTTTCATCTTACAGGTCAGAGCCGCACCTGTTGCAATGCCGATACTTCCTCCCACCACTCCGTTTGCGCCGAGGTTTCCTGATTTAACATCGGCTATATGCATCGATCCGCCTTTGCCCTTGCTGTATCCCGTCCTCTTTCCCAGTAGTTCCGCCATCATTATATTCAGGTCCGCACCTTTTGCAATACAGTGTCCATGCCCTCTGTGAGTCGAAGTGATATAATCATCACTTTTTATGGCATAAATTGCACCAACGGCAGTCGCCTCTTCGCCGGTATATAAATGGCAGGTACCGTGGATCATTCCCCTTATGATAAATTGCTCAGTTTCATTCTCAAAATGCCTTATCTCATACATCTTCTTAAGCATTTCTATTTTCAGGTTACTATTTAATCCGGTAAATTTATCTTCCATTTCATATCCGTCAACATTGATATAAAGTTTTTTTGTAGCTTTTGGATCCTTTTTCATAATTTATCCCAGCCTGTTGATATTTTCTGCCGTCTTTTCATCCGTAAACAGGATGTTTATAAATCCACCTCTTAAAGCGCCGAGTATGACTTTTGATTTTCTTCTGCCAAAAGCAACTCCGATGACGTTTTTAACTTTTTTTAATCTTTCCGGTGAAATTCTTACAATTCTTTCATCGATCTTATTAAGGACAGGTCTGCCATTTTCATCTATAAAAATAAGATTGACATCTCCCACAACCCCTAAACTTTCCAGATATTTGAATTCCTCCATACTAAAGCTTCCTGTTTTAATCAGCGTGGAATCCGGCCCGATATCACTTAAACCCACCATAGCAGTGTCAATCTTTTCGGCTAATTTGATTATTTCCCTTGTATTGCTGTCGTTTTCCACAATCTCCTTTATTTCTTTGGTATCAAGGATTGCCGGAGAATGCATCACATAACTTATACCACCGAGCCTGTCGGCAATACTCTTGGCAACGGAATTGGTATGAATCCCTGTTCCTATTTTACCCAACCCTCCGATAATCGGCACTACTTTAATATCGGACTTGCCGCTTACATTAATATAATCCGATATTCCCTTAAGCGAACTTCCCCAACCGATTCCCATATAACTGCCGCTGGCAAGTATTCTTTCGAATAAATCATTTAGTGGAGCCGCCATTGCTTTTAGTGTTTCTTCCTTATTTTCATAAGTTGGAACGACTATACATTCCCTTATATCAAATTTTTTCTCGATTTCATTCTCAAGATTTGAATAGTCCTCTTCCGGCAGATTTATTTTTATTTCTACGATTTTTTCTTTTTTGGCTCTATCCAGGTATCTCGAAACCTTTGTTCTCGAAATATTCAATCTTTCCGCAACTTCCTGCTGGGTTAAATTTTCCATATAATAAAGCCCTGCTATCCTGGTTAATAATCTTTTTCTCTCAATACTTTCCATAACCTGACCTTAAAAAATAAGTGCACATTTGTGCAATAAATGCTCATTTGTTTAAATTATATGTTAAAAAAATGGAAATTTCAAGTGACGGTGAGGACAATTAAAACGGTTCCCTTCATTTTATACTAAATAGTAAGTATAATATAACATCATTAAAAACTTGAAAAATTTGTTTTATGTCAGACACTTATAAAGTCGTCAATTTTATAATAGAATTGGGACCGGTTTTTCTAATTCCCGTCATATTGCTTATAATAAGCCTTATTATCACAAGAAACCCACTTAAGAATTTAAAAAACTTTGCTTTTATATTTATTGGCATGATCGGTATTTCCGGACTGATTACCTTTTTTGTAAATTTTTTTACTCCTATTGTCAACACTATACTGATAAATTCTTCAAAAAAATTTGAGATTATTGATGCGGGATGGATTGTTTCCAAAGCAGTTATTCTAAATTCCCCCATTATTTTTCAAATAATAATAGCTGTGGTAATTCTAAATCTGATTATGCTCTTTTTAAGATTTACCAGGACTATAAACATAGATTTCTGGAATTATTGGAGTTTCCTGCTGGTAGGTTCAATTGTCTTTACAATTACTGAAATAAAATGGATAGGAATACTGATGGCCATGATAGCAGCTGCCATAACTTTTGTGCTGTCAGACATATATGCAACATATATTGAAAGTTATTTTGGCATTAAAGGTATATCCAATCCCCAGGCACAGATTATCTGCTGGGCGCCTTTTTCACACCTAGTTAACGCAATCTTTGACCGGATTCCTTTCATCAGGAAAATACATATCTTTTATGAAGAAATTCAATATAAGCTCGGGGTTGTTTCGGAACCTATTATAATGGGTTTTATTATTGGATTTATAATTGGACTAATTACCCGTTATAAAAATTTTTACTTGAATTTAGGTCCCAATCTTTCTTATGTTTTCTTAAGCGGTCTAATATTTTCCACCATTATGATACTACTTCCCAGAGCAGTTAATCTGCTCCTGAAAGGTCTTGTTCCCACCATAAACGATATAAAAAGTTTTATAGAGCGGAGGATTACAAAAAGAGAGCTATATATCGGTCTGGACGCAGTGGTATTAGTCGGTCAACCTTCTATAATTTTTTTATCGGTTTTTATCATTCCCCTGACAGTTTATATTTCAACCGTTCTCCCGGGTAATAACATGCTCCCAAATGCCGACCTTATAATGATTCCATTTATACTAATCTGGATTATAGCTCCTTCAAAGGGTGATATATTCAGAAGCTTTATATCTGCAATAATTATAATTCCAATAATTCTGTGGATAACCACCAATATGGGATATTTATTTACCAACTTATTTTTGAAATACGATATGGAATTAGTGGAAGGTTATAACAGGATTTCAAGTATTGGGGGCAGTTCTAATATATTCTTCTGGATCTTATTAAAGATCATAGAACCAATATTTAATTTATTTTTATAAAACTACTATTTCTCTTTTCTCCTGGTAATCCTGTGGATATATTCTGTATATAAATTTCTATGTATGGTGGATTTTTCTCTGAAATTATTGATTCCGTTCCTCTCCAGGACTAATTTTATTTTCTTATCATTATGCATAATAATATCTCTTACATTAAGAATATCCGTCCTGCTTACCCATAAATCCGATTCCTGAGAAATATAGGGAAAAAAAGAATAAGTTTTTATAATTTTTTCCCATGGAATTTCAATCCTGTCAAC
>DATBWS010000093.1:0-4768 GCA_036514675.1 Candidatus Hydromicrobium sp. | reverse complement strand
GATTATATAGGATTCAGCTATTATGGGAGAATACTTATATCAAAATATATGATTATCGCATACGAGGAAAGAGGCAGAAAAGCTCTGGACAGCATGGGTTTGAGATATGATGACATGTGGGAAATCTACCCGGAGGGTATTTATAATTTTATTAAAATATTTCACAATAAATATAAAAAACCGATAATTATTACAGAGAATGGAACCTGCACCGATAATGATGAACTCAGGGTAGAAAATATCTACAACCACTTATATCAGGTAAAAAAAGCTATTGATGAAGGAATGGATGTCAGGGGTTATTTTCACTGGTCCACTTTTGATAATTATGAACTGGCACACGGTCCCTCTAAAAGATTCGGCCTGGTTTCGGTAGATTATAATTCTCCTGACCTGGAAAGAAAAATAAAGAAATCCGGTGAATATTACCATAAAATTTCGAAACTGAATAAGCTTGTGAAATATTAGTAATTCATATAAATATTATTTTTTAAAAACTCTCATAAATAACGGTTATAAATCATTTGAAGCTATTCTATAATTATTATATTATTGCTAAAATAGGCGGAGGAATAATTTGCAGTGAAAAATTTGTAGTATTTTTCATAGGGATATTGGCGAGTTTAAGGTCTAATTTACAGCAATAGTGCTGTTTAAATAAAATATAAGTATTTGACAGGAGGAATTTATTTTGGCCAGGTGGAGTACCGGTAAAATAGTGGGTATCGTTTTTCTTTGTATCTTTGTGCTGTTTATGTTTTCAGCAGGATGTTTTTTCATAGGGCTCTTCAGCGGGGGTTTTGGCAGAACCTCTTATAGTGTGGGTGATTCGGTTTATGAGATCAGGCTGGAAGGCGTCATTTCCGCGGAGAAATATTCAGGGCTCTTTGGTGGTGAAACAGTTACCCCTGAAGAAATAATCAGTCAGCTGGATGACGCAGAAAAGAATCCCAATGTAAAAGCAATCCTGCTCAGAGTGAACAGTCCGGGTGGGAGTCCTGCCGCTTCGCAGGAAATATATGAAGAACTCAGGAAAATGGAAAAGCCGGTTGTGGTTTCGGTCAGTGATACCTGTGCATCCGGAGCTTATTATATATCAAGCGCCGCCGACAGGATAATTGCAAATAGGTCTTCTTCGGTAGGTAGTATCGGAGTAATAATGCAAATTCCCAATTACGAGGATCTGTATGAAAAACTTGGAATAAAATATACCACTATAAAGCAGGGCAAATATAAAGATATAGGAAGCTCTGACCGGCCTATCACCGCAGAGGAAAAGAAATTGCTTGAAGCCCAGCTTAAAGAGATTTACAGACAATTTATCTCCGATGTTGCCGAAGCCAGAAATATGGAAATAAGCGAAGTGGAAGAGCTTGCGACAGGATGGGTTTTTCTGGGAACAGAGGCTTTAAAGCTGGGTCTGATTGACAGTATTGGAAATTACAAAGATGCGATAGATGTAGCTGCAGAGCTGGGTGGAATAGAAGGTGAACCCAATGTTATAAGAGAAGAAATCAGCTATTCTCTTATGGATTTGATTTTAGGTTATTTTCTTAATTCGGCTGCCAGGAAGATATTCTGATAATATACTTGAGAAATTAAACTTTTAAAAAAGCCGGATAATTTATTATAAGAAACATTGACAGTATTTGTCTTACGTAATATACTTGTAATTACAGGATAACAGGATTAGAGGGCATTTTGGAGAGTAAATTAGAATACAAAGGTGATTATGCCTTAGAGGGACGTATGTGGTGGGTGAGTGGTTAGAGTAGCCTCTCTAAACTAATTTTGAGCCACCATATTTGATAATATTAAAGTGGTTAACACTTCTTTTTTATTAATTTGTCTGCACCACCACATACATGTGTCTATGGTATAGTTACTAATTATAATATCGAAATTTTTAATATTTTTTTATAAGATGATTGATAATATCATTAATCAAATAAAAGAAACTGAGAAAAAAGCAAAGGAAATTATCGCCTCGTCTAAAAAGGAATATACCGGCATCATAGAGGAAGTATACAGGAAAGCGGAAGAAATTCTAAAAGAAGCCGAAAAAGAAGTAAAAATTATGTTTGCGGAAGCTGAGAGTAAGGCAAAAAACGAGGCAGCCAGGGAAGCTGCAAGACTGGAGAAAGATTTTAGCCAGAAGCTGGTAGAAATAAAGAATATTTCCGAAGCTAACCAGGAAAAAGCTATTGAAAAAATAATTCAGAGGATTTTAAGTTAATGGCGGTTGCTAAACTAAATAAACTTTTTATTATTTCGCATAAATCCGATACGGAAGCCGTTCTTAAAAAATTACAAAAAACTCCAATTAATATTGAATTAAAACCATATACGGATAAGATTGATTTAGAAATCCCACCTTTAGATACAACCCCGGAGTACAATACCAGAGTAAAAAGAGCTCTGGATATTCTTGATGATTCCAGGGATAAAAAGGTAAAAAAAATTACATCCAGAGCTGGAAAAATGGTAATCGGAAAAGCGGAATATGAAAGGATTCTTAAGAGTATAAATTTCAAAGAGGTTGTGGACAATGTTTCAGACATCCAGGGAGAAATAGAAAATCTGGATATAAAAATCACAGATTCGGAACTAAGAATCAATAAATTAAGCTTATGGTCCTGTTACAAAGGCAATCTTGAGGATATAGCCAGTGGTGATATTTATACTATAAAATTAGGAATTATTAAACGTGAAAGACGTGACTTTGAAGATGTTGTAAAAAATCTGGATGAAAATAATATTTCATATGAAAGATTGTCCGAAGATGGAGATACAAGCTGTGTAATTCTGGCCTATCATAACCAGTATAAGAAAGGTGCTGAAGAATATTTAAGCAGTATTTTTTTTGAGGAATCCGAGATAACCGGTTACCTGGGGACAATAGACGAGAATTTAGAAAAAATTAAAAAAAGCATTAAGCTGGATAAAAACAGAAAAAAATATTTGCGTTCGGAAATAGAGAAAATATCCGAGGAATATAAAAAACCTCTGACGGTTTATCTCGATTACATCGAAAATAATCTGGAGATAGAAAAAGCGATAGAATCAGGATTTTCTACTGATTCCGTATCTTTTCACACTGCATGGGTAAAACAAGCGGATAAGAAAAAAGTTATTTCCATAATTGAGAATTTCAAAACTGCCAGAGTGGTAGAAATTCAACCGGATGAAGATGAGGATATTCCGATTATTCTGGAGAATAAACCGCTCTTCAGACCATTCGAGATAGTTGTAAGCCTTTATGGAGTTCCCAGATATTTTGAGATCGACCCTACTCCGTTTGTGTCTTTGTTCTTTGCCTTATTCTTTGCTCTCTGCCTGACCGATGCAGGATACGGAATAATACTAGCAATACTCACTCTGGTTTTTGCTTTCAGGATGAAGAATTTCAGACAATTCCTTATGCTTATTTTTATAGGAGCAATTTTTACGATATTTGCCGGAGCACTTTTTAGTGGCTGGTTTGGAGATCTACCTGGTTACCTGGGCTTTGGTGAATTTTTTGAAAAACTGGCTATTCTTGGAGACCCGATCAAGACTAATGAGGGAGCAATGAACTTTTTCAGATTAGCATTGGCCATGGGAGTGATTCATGTTATTTTTGGCCTTTTCATTAAATTTTTTGATTGTCTGAAAAAGAAAGATTGGGGAGGTGCATTTCTGGATGGACTTCCCTGGATAGTTATAATTTTGTCGATTGTAATAATATTGCTGTCATCTCAGGTAGCAGTAAATTTATCTTTAGTTACCAAACCGCTTTTTCCGACCGGTATATCAAAAATCCTGGTTTGGCCGGCTCTGGCTGCTGCTGCAGTTATTATGTTATTTGGAGCCAGGAGTGAGGAGAGGTGGGGACTCAGGATATTCCTGGGTTTTTTAAACCTGACAGTACTGGGTGGAGTGACTTCATATTTAGGTGATTTTCTTTCATACATCAGACTTATGGCGCTCGGGATGACTACTGCAGGTATCGCAATAGCTATCAATAGAATAGCATTTCAGTTTCTCCCGATTCCGGTTGTAGGAGTCATAATGTTACTTATAATTTTGATTTTCGGTCATATTTTTAATATGGCAATTAATATTATGGGTGCTTTCGTCCATACCCTTAGGCTTCAATACGTTGAATTCTTCCAAAAATTTTATGTTGGCGGGGGAAGACCTTTTGAGGCTTTAAAGGATGAGCATAAATATATAACAATAGTTGATCAATAATAGGAGGAAAAATGGCGGATTTATCGTTAGGCCAAATAATGGCAATACTTGGGGCGGCAATGGCAGCTGTTCTAGCCGGGATTGGGTCATCCATAGGAATTGGATATTCTGCTAGAGCTGCTGCAGGAGTCCTTTCGGAGGATCCCACCCGGTTTGGAAGCCTGTTTTTGCTGGTAGTACTGCCCGGTACCCAGGGATTCTATGGGTTTGTAGGTGCATTTATGATTATTGGAAAAATTTCCCAAATAGTGACTCCGACACAAGGTATCCAATTATTTATTGCTGCAGCACCTGTTGCGTTTGCAGGACTGGTATCAGCTATATATCAGGGGAGAGTATGTGCAGCTGGCATTGGTATAGTAGCTAAAAGACCCAAGGAAGCTATGAAAGGAGTTATTTATGCAGCTTTAGTGGAAACCTATGCCGTACTCGGATTACTTGTAACTTTCTTCCTTATTAATGCGGTTCAATTTTAACAGGTGGAAAATATGGCTGAATTAGATAATGTTTCCAAAAAAGTTCTGGATGATGCAGG
>DATBWS010000092.1:0-6511 GCA_036514675.1 Candidatus Hydromicrobium sp. | reverse complement strand
TTATTATTATATTTTTAATAATACTTATTATAAAAATTTTTTATAAAAAAATATATAAAAAAATATTTTAAAGTAATAAATTTATTAGTTATTTAAAATTTTTTTATAATATTTAAGGTACTGGGGTACTATTAATTTACTATCAAAAAGTTTTGCCCTTTTCCTGGATTCAATACCCATTTTCAATCTGATTTCCTTACTTCCAAGTATTTTAATGACTGCTTCACTCATAGAATCTATATCTCCGGGGTCAAATATAAAACCTGACCTCCCGTGTTCAACTACCTCTTTAAGTCCTCCCACATTTGTACCAATAACAGGAACCCCGCAGCTTAAAGCTTCAAGTGCAGAAAGTCCGAAACCCTCGCTTTTCGAAGGCAGCATATAAACATCACTGGTGTTAAGAAGTGGTATTATATTTTCCTGTATGCCCAGAAAAAGCACCTTGTCTTCCAGATTTAATTTACACACCAAACTTCTGATCCTGCATATATCCGGACCATCGCCCACCAGAAGTAATTTACTTTTTACTTCTTTACTGACCAGATAGAATACTTTCACAATGTTTTCTATTCTTTTCACCGGTCTAAAATTGGAAATATGCATAATCACTTTCTCATCCCTGCCAACAAATTCTATATTTTCCCTGTTTTTGGAGGTTCTTTTATATTTTTCAGTGTCCACGAAATTGTAAATCACTTCTATTTCTTTATCCGTCTTAAAAATCTTTTTAGTCGTTTCTTTCAGATAATTAGAAACACAGGTAACACCATCGCTTTCCTCTATACTAAATTTTGTTATTCTGTAAAAAGACTGATGATTGCCCACAAGGGTGATATCGGTTCCATGCAGGGTGGTTATAAACTTGATTCTGTCTTCTATTATTTTTTTTGCAAGATAAGCCGAAGTTGCGTGAGGCATAGCATAATGTACATGAAGGAGATCCAGTTTTTCGGATTCTATGACTTCAGCCATTTTTGCGCTCAATGAGAGACTGTAAGGAGGATACTTGAAAAGTGAGTACTCCATTGTTTCGACTTCATGGAAAAAAATATTCCTGTAGAATTTATTCAGTCTGAACGGCAGGCCATAGCTTATAAAATGAATATTATGACCTCTTTTTGCAAGTTCAATGCCTAATTCGGCGGCTACAGCTCCGCTCCCTCCATAAGTTGGATAACAGGTCATTCCTATATTCATAATAGTCTCTTCGCTACCTACTCACTGGATTATAGATTTAAAAATACACAGCTTCTATTTCTATACTTTTCTATTTCAAATATTTAAAAAACTCCAGAGGATCATCGATCCTGATATCGGATTCTATGTAATACGGCTCCCCGTATTCCGCCTTTACTTTCAGTCCGGAACACTGGTGCCTGCTGTTAACTATGTCAAAGAAATATTTTGAAGCTATATGAGTAACCACTTCTTTTGGGACATCACTGTAGAACTGGGACGCATAAGCGGCAACTGCGCTGGACTTCCTTTTGTAATACTGGCTTATATCAACTATGAAACTGGGTTTAAATTCATAGTGAAGCATATAGCTGATTACTACATAGGGTCTGTAATTATCCAGCCCGGTTTTAAATTTTTTAAGCCCGGAAATAAAAATAGCATCTTTTAACAATTTATAGGAATTTTCATGATCGGGATGCCTGTCTCTCCAGAAAGGTATGAGAACAAGCCCTGGCCTGTATTTCCTTATGGCATTTATTACCGTTAGCCTGCTTTCAAAATCATTTTTTATATTGGCATCTTCAAGTTTAAGATTTTCTCTTACACCCAGTCCCAGTATCTTTGATGCCTCTTTTGTTTCTTTTTCTCTCGTTTCAAGATCACCGTTAGTGGAGAGCTCGGCTCTGGTAAGGTCTATTATTCCTGTGCTATACCCTTTATCTTTTAATTTTAAGAGAAGCCCCCCGCAGCCCATTTCTGCGTCATCCGGGTGAGGACTGAAAGCAAGAGCATCTATTCTAATTTCTTTTTCCATTTATTATTTAAATAATTTCTAAAAATTTATGCGAAAAATCCAGCGGTTTTATAACAGAATATAAATCATCCATAAATGCAAAGCCATATCTATTCAGGTAACTCAATATATTAATTTCGCGCTCCTGTAAATTGCCATTTGGAAAAATATTCCTATAAAGTTTATTTATACTTTCAACAACAAATTCATTCTGTCTTTTTAATTCAGAATACAGTTTCTTATCCAGAACCTTTATCTCTTTTTTTAGGTTCCTTTTAATTCTATCAAAAGAATCCGAAATATTCATTTCAAAATCTAAAAAAACCCTTTCTAATTTCTCCAGCCTTATCTGAATATCATTTTCCAGGTCCAGCATTAATTTTTCCAGATCAATCTCCAGTCCCTTCCCTACTATTTGCCTGATTGTTTCTTCTTTACCTGACTCCAACATTACGTCCGTAATTTTTAATTTTTTAAATAGCTTTTTTATTTTCTTCTCAATTATGGTTGCAGAAAACCGGGGATATATGATTGGCATTTTTAAATTATAAAGATTATACACCGGCTTAACCTGAGCAAAGTAACTTGATTCCCCCGGACCACAAATCGAACATAACACCGGCAGCAATCTATCCTGAAGCAAAGGTCTTAATACCACATTCAGGCTAATTCCCGCCGGATTTTTCTTCATTAAACCCCAGAATTCCTTTTTGTCATATCTCTTATTTTCGATCTCAAATAAATTATCACCATTCGAGTATATTCTGTTCCGGATACCGTCCTCACAGTAGAAAAAATCAAGTACCCCCGCTATAGAATTTAACTGACTGTGATAGCCGCTGCTGTTTAGTTTTTTACCGGTGGAATTTATTAGACGGCTTATCCTGTAATGGTTGCTTACATCAAATTCCAGCAGGCTGTAACCTAATTTTTTTAGCTCAATATCAGCGGGATCTATGATCACAAGTCCATAATTGGAAAACATCCTGACAATTACACTTGAAAAAAAAGAAGAAATATTTATTTTGCTCTCGATATTTGAACAATTTTTTAAGACATCCGACAGCCCATTTTTTAAAAAATCAATAATCCCGGATTGGAAACTGGTGGGATGAAGCAGGTTTTCCAGCTCTTCAATCACCTCTTTGAACCTGTCTTCTGTAAGATAAATATCCGAATATCTTTTCTTTCGATCAAAATCTGATAGCTCAAGTTTAATATTTACAATTTCATTATTAATTATATTTAAGTTATCAACCTGACCTGCACTATTATCATCCGATGCATTCCAGAAACAGGGAACTACAGGTATCTTTAATTCCTTATGGAGGAAACTGTTTAATTTTAATATGGTTAGTATTTTAAATATTATAAACAGGGGTCCGGTCAAAAATCCAGGCTGCTGCCCCCCTATGACAACTGCAGATTTTTGACTTTTAAGTTTCTCTATATTTTCTAAAGTTTTCTGGCCGCAGCCAATCTTTTTATTATAGTTCTTTAAAATGCTGTAAATTTTTATCCTGTTTTTTTCATCATAGTCTGCTTCAAGATCAAGAACCCTTTTTTTATAACTATCTATATCCCTGTAATCATATTCATAATATCCGCTGATATTTTCAAAATTAAAAATATAATCCCTGAATAGATTATTATAATAAAATTTCTCGGTTTTTATCTCTCTTGATTCGATCATCTAAGCATGAAAACTTATGAAATAAAAAACTAATCTGTATAATATTTTACATAATATCGTATAATTATCCAGGCAATAAATAGTTATTATAAGAATCTTGAACTCGAATCTAACACTACATTTTAAAAAACCGTATAATGTCGGGGAAATACCGAACCCTGATGCCTCTGGTAATAGCGGCGGAATTAAATGCCCCGGTCATATAAAATTAACGGCAAGAATAGATAAAAATATAATAAGCGATATAAAGTTTAAGGCATTTGGCTGCAATTATACCATTGCCGCAGCAAGTTACCTTACCACTCTGATCAAAAACAAGGACGTTCTCGAATCTACTCTTATAACTGAAAAAGAATTGGAAAAATACCTGGGAAAATTTCCCGCAGGCAAAAGATATGTGCCGGATATAGCTATAAATGCCCTGAACAATTTAATCAGTGATTATATTTCAAAACCACATACCGGAAATATTTACAAAAAAAATACTAAAAGAGTGGCAGTAGCTATGAGCGGAGGAATTGACAGTTCCATGGCCGCTAAATTTTTAAAGGATGAAGGCTGGGAAGTAATCGGAGTTACCATGAAATTACTTCCTGATGATTTTGACTGGAAGAATAATACTAAAACCTGCTGTTCCCGTAAAGATATTGAAGCTGCAAGAAAAGTATCTCTTAAACTTAATATCCCACATATTGTAATAAACTTTATCCGGCCATTTGAGGAAGATATAATCAATCCGTTCTGTCTTGAATATCAAAAAGGACACACTCCTAATCCCTGTGTGGAATGTAATAAATATATAAAATTTGGAGCACTATTAAAAAAAATAAAAACTCTCGGTGCAAGCTATCTGGCTACCGGCCATCACTGCAGGGTCGAAAAATCATCAGATACCGGATTGTTTAAAGTTAAAAAAGGACTTGATAAAAGTAAAGACCAAAGTTATGTGTTATGGAAACTCAGCCAGGATCAACTATCAAGGATTAAAACACCCATAGGAGTCTTCTCCAAAGATAATATAATAAAGGAAATAAGTAAGATTTTTCCTTTTTTAGAAAAAAAGAGCGAGAGCCAGGATATATGTTTTATACCGGAAAATAATTATCATTCATTCCTGGCATCAAAACTCCGGGATATAAAAGAAGGAATTATTTTAAATACCAGAGGTGACATTATTGGAACGCATAAAGGATACCCTTTTTATACTATAGGCCAGAGAAAAGGTCTTGGCATAAGTCACTCAAAACCGCTTTATGTGAAAGAAATAATACCGGAAAAAAATATTATTATAGCAGGTGAGGAAAAAGATATCCTGCAGAAATCACTCAAGGTTAAAAACATCAACTTTATTGCTGGCAGCCCTCCCCGAAACAATTTCAAAGCAATGGTTAAAATAAGATATAATTTCAATGAAACTTCTGCTGAGATAAGAATCAAAAACAAAAAAACAGCCTCTGTAATATTTGATATGCCTCAAAAAGCTGTCACACCTGGGCAATCTGCAGTTTTTTATATTGATGACACTCTAATAGGAGGCGGGGTAATTATAAAATCCTAAACAATCTAATCTTCTATTTCCCAGTATTCCTCTGCTTCTTCCTCCATTTTCGTAAGCCTGTCATAGTAGTCCGGAAATTCATTCAAATGAGCCAGAGCAATTTTTCCGGTTATTAACGGATCATCATCAGAAACATTGGTATTGGGATCAACTTTTCCATGCTCCAGTTCGACATCCATTCCTACCCTGAATTGCTCTACATCAAATTTAGACCAGTCAATTCCAAGCTCTTCTCCAATTTTTATTGCTTCTTCAGCAGTAAAATGTTTCTTAATAGCCATTTTCTACTCCTTCTCAAATTTAATTTATCTGCTGATAAATTTTATCCTGTAGAAAATTATAAAATAACTGATATTAATTTCAAGATTTTTTAAAATTTGCCTAAAAATCTTAAAATACCTATTGACATAAATAGTGTCATTTGTTATATTGAAAACATCCTTAGAACCGGAGGTAACTTTCAGAAGTAGCTGAAATTTATAAACGAAAGAATGTAAAAAGTAAGTTAATATTCGAAAAAGAACCTAAGAAAAGTTTTAAGGTAGTGACCCCAAGATGTTGAGTAGCCTAAAGTGTGAACTATGGTAAAAGATAACTTGGGGTTTCATTTTATTCTCATTTTAACTCTGAGGTTCTTATAAATAAACATCCCGGTCCATTGAATTCTACAATTTTATATTAATAATCTTTTATTTATTGCAAAATTTATTGCAAATAATCCGATATTCAACCAGGAATTACAAAAAATGAAATCCGACAGTTGACAGGATACCGGTTTAAAAACATAAATCTATAAGAATCCGAATACCAATTGCAAAATAAAATTAAAATAAGTAAAATATTACAAACTGAAACCTATAAAAGAGGAATTTATGACCAATCCCGGATATGCTTTTTTTAAAGGAAAAATAGTTCCGATAGAACAGGCCAAAATAGACATCAGAACTAATGCTCTGCAGTATGGTACCGGAATTTTTGAAGGAATCAGAAGTTACTGGAATGAAAAAAATAAAACAAATTATGTATTCAGAATGGATGACCATTACAAAAGGTTGATGATCAATTCCAGAATAATGATGATAAAGATAAAACATTCCATAGAGGAACTTTGCGATATAACAATGGAACTGCTTAAAAAAGAAATGTACACCGAAGACTGTTACATAAGACCATTCGCTTATAATAGCGGGTTAGATATAGGACCCAAATTAATCGGAAATGAACAAGATCTTTTCATATATTCCATACCTCTTGGAGAATATCTGGATATAAGCAAAGGGATAAG
>DATBWS010000091.1:0-2065 GCA_036514675.1 Candidatus Hydromicrobium sp. | reverse complement strand
TATAGAGATATTATAGAGTTCATTATTGGGTATTCTACAATTAAACAATTTATATCTAAGTTTAAAAATCAACTAAATTTTAAAATATTCCATATTAATTGGCAAAGTCTTCTTTGTTGTTAATTTCTTATAAATTTGTCTTTCAATCTCTTGTTAATTAGTGGCTTACAATATAGCTTCAATATACATTCATATTAAATTATATATAATTAGTATATTAATATTATATTTATAAATACATAAATTTATATAATTTGGCAGATTGGAGTGAACCCCTCCGGGCTTGTTGCCTAAGGCACCTCAATTGCTAATTTTTTTACAAAATTCCTAAAAATATCATTTAAAATCTGGGCAATATCTGTAAATTTCCTAGAAAGTCTGGATTTTACTTCTTCTACATCCAGCATCTTTACCATTTTCTTTAAATTTAGTGCTGTAGCAGTTAAAAGAAACTGCATTTCCACTTTTTTTAAGCCCCTGAATTTGGCTCTTGCCATACCGTGATAGGTTTTTGCTTGACCAAAAACCCCTTCAATAACTGTATGCCTTAATTTCTGCATGACCTGTCCATAACCCGAATCATACCAGCTTCTGGCCTTAAAGTAGCAGGGACTGTCATAATGGGATACTGTTCTAAAACTTCCTCCTGATATGCACTTATCCCTTAAAGGGCACAGGTTACAGTCTTTCTTGTTGGAACTGTAATTTATACGGTTTTGCGGATAATTTTTAGATCTTCTTTTGAGCAATTTACCATTGGGACATATATAGCAGTCTCTACTACTATCGTATTTAAATTTATTTTTTGAAAAGTATCCTGGCTTGCTGGTTTTAGTTTCAGGTCTTATGGCAGTTTTTATGTTTTTATCCTGAAGATATTTTAAACACTCTTCAGACCCATATTTAGTATCAGCAGCAATCCAGCTTGGCGTACCCAGTATTCTCTCATGTGATTCAATCAGGATTGGGACTGCACCTATGTCATGGGAGACACTGGGTGATGCAGAGACTGCAGTAATTATTCCATTTGTATCTGTGGCTATATGGGCTTTATAGGAAAGATGGCTTCCTATTCCAGGTTTACGGGTAATAGTGGCATCAGGATCAGTAGTTGATTTTTTCCTTAAGGACAGCCTATTTATATCCCTTCTTCTTTTACCCATTTTATTTTTATCAACTTCTCCGGTATAGCGAGCTCCACTCAGTTTCTTTTTAGGCTTATATGACCTGTCAAGACTTTTCCAATACTGATCTGGGGAAAGGCCAATTTCAACCATAGAGTTATCAGACGCATCAGCTCTAACTATGGTGGAGTCAATAAGCATTCCCTCTTTCGATACCAAACCTAATTCTATACATTTTACAAGTATCTTTTCAAATATATCTACAAATAGTTTCTTACCAAACCTTGTCCTGGCTTTGGAAAAGATACTGTGGTCAGGTATTTCCTCATCCAGGTCATATCCAATATACCAGCGGTAGGCAAGGTTAAGCGTTATTTCCTCTACCAACTTTCTCTCTGATCTAATGTCAAATAGGTACCCGACAAGAAGCATCTTTACCAGAACCACCGGATCAATGGAGGGTTTTCCGGTATGGGAATAGTAACTTCTGGTAATATCCCTTACAAAATCGAAAGAGATAAGGCTTTCCAGTCTCTTTAAAAAATGATCATCCGGCACCAGGCAGTCTAAATTAATATTGTAATAGATTCTTTGATTAAACTCTTTTTTGCCCTGCACCAGCCACCTTCTTTCTTTTAAGTATCAGAGTGTCCTTGTCAGCTATTTCCCATTCCACAGGATCAGATTTTTTAAAATTCATGGCTATGGCAATAGCCCTGGGAAAGTTTATGTAGTACTGATTGAAATCTTTCCTTGTGATCTGTTGTATCTTTGCTTGATATCCCATAGTTTGCTCCTAGGGTTTAATAATAGTTATTTAACTATTATACAATATTATCAAGAGTTTGGCAACAAGCCCCTCTAGTTAGACACATTGTATACTAAAAATAGTTAAGTTAAAATAACTGATGAGACTAAAGAACATAAGAGAAAGAGAGGTC
>DATBWS010000090.1:0-4362 GCA_036514675.1 Candidatus Hydromicrobium sp. | reverse complement strand
GTCGGTGAACCGGTGTATCCTACCGGCGGACCATTGACTGTGGAACTGGGCCCCGGCTTACTGCAATCTATTTATGATGGAATTCAAAGACCTCTTGATGAAATTTATAAAAATACCGGGAATTTTATTGCCAGAGGTGTCTCGGCTGCGGCATTGAACAGAGAACGGAAGTGGGAATTCGAACCAATGGTAAAAAAGGGTGATATGGTAAGTGGTGGTGATTTCCTGGGTTTTGTTAATGAGACAGAAATAGTAAGGCATTATATTATGGTTCCGCCCGGAATAACCGGAGAGGTCAAATCAATAGAAAAAGGTGAGTTTACAGTTGAAAACACTATAGCAATTATAAAGGATGAAAATGGTGACAGGGAGATTACGATGATGCAGAGGTGGCCTGTAAGAGAACCCAGGCCGTACCTTAATAAAATCAGTCCGGATATGCCCTTATTCACAGGTCAGAGAGTAATAGATATGTTTTTTCCCATTGCCAGGGGCGGCACGGCTTGTATTCCCGGACCGTTTGGTTCCGGTAAAACGGTTATCCAGCATCAGCTTGCTAAATGGATTAACGCCGAAATTATCGTTTATATAGGTTGCGGTGAAAGAGGCAACGAAATGACGGAAGTTCTCATGGAATTCCCCGAACTGACGGATCCCAGATCCGGGGTTCCTTTGATGAAGAGAACCGTACTTATTGCCAATACTTCAAATATGCCCGTTGCAGCAAGGGAAGCATCTGTTTATACCGGAATAACCATAGCAGAATATTTCAGGGATATGGGATATTCGGTTGCATTGATGGCTGATTCAACTTCAAGATGGGCGGAAGCAATGAGAGAAATTTCCGGAAGATTGGAGGAAATGCCCGGAGAAGAGGGATACCCGGCATATCTGGGAGCAAGACTTGCTTCATTTTATGAAAGAGCAGGTATGATAAAATGTCTGTCAAGCGGTAACCAGAGACTTGGAGCTCTTTCGGTTATTGGTGCAGTATCTCCTCCCGGGGGCGATCTTTCCGATCCGGTGGTACAGGCAACATTAAGAGTTGTAAAAGTTTTCTGGTCGCTTGAAGACCGTCTTGCTTACAGCAGACACTTTCCGGCAATATCCTGGTTGAGTTCTTATTCTCTTTATATTGAAAATATAAGAGATTATATTACCAAAAATGTACGGGAAGATTATTTCGATCTGCAGGCGGAAGCAATGAGAATTCTTGAAAAAGAATCGGAACTGGAAGAAATCGTCCGCCTGGTAGGAATCGATGCCCTGTCCGGACCGGACAGATTGATCCTGCTTACAGCCAAAATGTTGAGAGAGGACTTTCTGCACCAGATTGCTTTTCATGAAGTAGATACATATTCGCCAATAGAAAAACAATATAAGATGATAGATACAATTATATATTTCTACAATCAGGCAGATAATTATTTGAAAATGAATGTTGAGATTAAGGCCATAGAGAATATGAAAGTCAGAGATAAGATTGCCAGAATGAAATATATAAAAAATGAGGAAATAAGTAGTATTGATAAAATCAAAGAAGATATAGACAAAGAATTTTCTTCTATGACAGAGGAGTGAAGATGTTAAAAGAATATAAAAGTATTACCAATATCTCCGGGCCCCTGCTACATGTAGAAGGTGTTGAAGGAGTTAAATATGAGGAACTGGTTGACATAAAGCTTGACGACGGAAGCATAAGAAGCGGAAAAGTGCTTGAGGTTAATAGAGATAACGCACTGGTTCAGGTATTCGAAGGTACATCCGGAATAGATTCCAGGAATACAAGAGTGAGGTTTTTAGGGAGGGGTACGCATATGTACGTATCTCTGGATATACTTGGTAAAGTTTTTACCGGCCTTGGAAAACCAAAAACCGAAAAAGATAAGATTATCCCCGAAAAAAGTCTGGATATAAATGGAGCGCCGATTAATCCCTTTGCCAGGGATTATCCCAATGAGTTTATACAGACTGGCCTGTCCTCCATAGATGGCCTGAATACTCTGGTGAGAGGTCAGAAACTGCCTATATTCTCCGGAGCAGGTCTTCCTCACAACCGGATAGCGGCACAAATTGCAAGACAGGCCACGGTTCTTACGGAAAAGGAGGAATTTGCGGTAGTCTTCATAGCCATAGGAATTACTTTTGAGGAATCAGAGTATTTCATAAATGATTTCAGGAAAACCGGCGCTATAGGAAGATCAGTCCTTGTACTGAATCTTGCCAATGATCCGGCAATAGAGAGAATTGCAACTCCCAGAGTAGGGCTTACCTGTGCTGAATATCTTGCTTTTGAAAAAGACATGCATGTACTGGTAATTTTAACCGATATGACCAACTACTGCGAAGCATTAAAAGAAGTATCAGCTGCAAGAAAGGAAATTCCAGGAAGAAGGGGTTATCCGGGATATCTCTATACTGATCTTGCTACTATTTATGAAAGAGCCGGTAGAATTAAAGGAAAGAAAGGATCAATAACCCAGATTCCAATACTTACTATGCCCGAGGATGATAAAACCCATCCTATTCCTGACCTTACCGGGTATATAACCGAGGGCCAGATCATGCTTTCAAGATCACTCTACAAGAAAAAATTATCTCCTCCTATAGATGTGCTGCCGTCACTTTCCAGGCTCAAAGATAAAGGAATAGGCCAGGGAAAAACAAGAGAGGATCATATGGATATATTCAACCAGTTGTATGCGGCATATGCAAGAGGAAAAGAAGTGGAAGAGCTTGCGGTAATACTGGGTGAAGCGGCACTGACCGATATGGATAAACTATACTTGAGGTTTGCTGAAAAATTCGAAAAGGAGTATGTTTCTCAGGGTGAACATGAGAATAGAAGCATAGACCGGACGCTTGATCTGGGATGGAAACTGCTTATGATGTTTCCCAGAGAAGAATTAAAGAGAGTAAGAACTGAATATCTGGACAAATATCTGACAAAATTTAAAACTGAAAAAGAAGAAGTTTAGAAGGTTCAAATGCTTGCAAACGTAAATGCAACCAGAATGGAACTTCTCCGGTTGAAAAAGAGATTAAATCTTGCCCGGAGAGGGCACAAGCTCCTTAAAGATAAAAGAGATGAATTAATGAGACAATTACTGGCGGTAATTAATGAGGTCAGGGTATTACGGCTATCTATAGAAAAGCAGTTTCAATCAATACTGGAAAGATTCGTGCTTGCAAAAGCCAGTATAGGTCCACACCAGATAGAGCAGGAATTACTGCTGCCTGCAAAGAAAATTTCAGTATCAATCAGCAAGAGGAACATTATAAGTGTTAATGTACCGGTTTATACCAGAGAGGTAAGCGGTGATATAATCCCTTATGGTTATATGAATACCTCGGGAGAAATGGATATTGCTCTTAATGATTTTGATAAGTTTATAGAGGACCTTTTTAATCTGGCTGAAAAGGAGAAATCGGTACAGCTTATGGCTGTGGAGATGGAGGAGACCAGAAGAAGGGTTAATGCTCTGGAGTATAAATTAATCCCTAACATAACCGAGACTATAAAATATATAACCATGAAATTAGATGAGAGTGAGCGTTCCAATACCGTAAGGCTTATGAAGGTAAAGGATATTGTAAGAAGCCACTGATCTTTATTCTTTTGTATAAACCGGAAAGTCTCCGGTGAGGTTTTTGACTTTTTTACCGATTTCTTTAAGTTTCGTATTGTTTTTCCTGTTTTCAAGAGCTGATGAGATAAGCTCCCCAATTTTATACATTTCCTGGACACCCATTCCCTGGGTAGTGACTGCGGGCGTACCGATCCTTATACCGCTAGCCCTTATAGGATCCAGTTTATCGAAGGGAATTACATTTTTATTGATTATTATACCCACTGAAGTAAGGGTTTCTACAGCTTCATAACCGGTCAATCCCTTGCTGGTCAAATCCACGAGAAACAGATGATTATCGGTTCCGCCTGATACGATTCTAAAACCCTCATTTTTCATATAATCGCACAGAGCTTTTGAATTTTCGATAATACGCCTGCTGTAATCTTTAAAGGAATCTTTTAAAGCTTCTCTGAAAGCCACTGCTTTAGCGGCAATAATATGCATCATAGGGCCTCCCTGAACACCGGGAAAAACTGACCTGTCTATAAGACCGGCATATTTTTTATCAGCAATGATCAGCCCGCCTCTCGGCCCTCTTAGTGTTTTATGAGTGGTAGCGGTGGTAAAATCTGCCACATTTACGGAGCTGGGATGATAACCTGTTACCATAAGCCCTGCTATATGAGCCGTGTCAGCCAGCAGGTACGAACCCACTTCATCGGCAATTTCCCTGAATTTTTTAAAATCTATTACTCTTGAGTAGGAACTGGTTCCGGCTATTATTAATTTT
>DATBWS010000089.1:0-4053 GCA_036514675.1 Candidatus Hydromicrobium sp. | reverse complement strand
TTTTAACTTCTTGAGCTGTGATGCACTGATCATATCAGCCATCGGGCACCCGCTGTTTTTATCGGGGAGGAGGACTTTTTTGGTTGGGGATAATATTTTGGCAGTTTCGGCCATGAAATGGACTCCGCAGAATACTATAATCTTACCACGTGCCTTTGATGCCTCTATACTTAATTGAAGAGAATCTCCCACAAAATCCGCAATATCCTGTACTTCGCCAATCTGATAATTATGGGCCAGTATGATGGCTTCCTTTTCCACCTTTAGCTTGATTATACTGTCTAAAAGCTCTATAGTTGCATTCATATTTTTTCCTCATGCACAGTAGAAACGTTTTAATTATTTTAGAACAACATTTATAAAAATAAAATACGCACTTTATTACGGCTGAAAACAGGATTGATATTTTCATCTCCGGCAATATAGATAAAGTAAAAAAATCAAAGAATAACTTATCAGCTTTAAAGATTTATTTATTTTTCTTTTAATGCTATTATTTCAAATTCAGATACATTTAATTAAAATTTAAATTACCTATATATTTCGGTAAGGATAATTTCTTGAAACTGATTATAAGCGAAAAAGAGATAGCTGCTGATAGAATTGCAAAGATACTTTCAGGCAATGGGGTGGATCAGGAAAAAGTATATGGAGTTCCCGTTCATCATTTCAAGCTTGGCGGTGAGGATTACAAGGTTATCGGGCTAAAGGGTCATATACTTAAGGTGGATTATCCAAAAGAATATGCAAACTGGTTTAAAGTGGATCCCATAGAGCTTATTGATGCCCCGATAGAAAAAGTTCCCATCCAGAAAAAGATAATCCAGGCGCTGCAGAAAATTTCCGGCGAAGCGGATGAGATTATCATAGCCACAGACTATGATAGGGAGGGTGAGCTTATTGGCTATGACGCAATGCAGCTTGTTAAGGAAAAAAATGCGCTTGCCAGTACAAAAAGAGCCAAGTTTTCGGCAATTACTCCAAAAGATATAAATGAGGCCTTTTCAAAGCCGGGTAAAATTGATTTAAACCTGGCCTTTGCGGGAAGGGCAAGGCAGGATATTGACCTGATATGGGGAGCAACACTCACCCGTTTCATATCCCTTGCCACCTATCAGATCAAAGATAAATTTCTCTCGGTAGGAAGGGTACAAACTCCAACTCTTACCCTTATTGTGGACAGAGAACTGGAGATAAAATCTTTTGTCCCTACCCCTTACTGGGTTGTAAGTGTAAAGCTAAAAACGCAAGTCCGCGAGGAATTCGAGGCCACCCATAAGACAAAAAGATTTTTAAAAAAAGAAGATGCGCAGGCCGCCTATATCAAACTGGGCGACAGGGGAATCGTACTGGAAGTAAAAGAGAGCATCAGGGAAATAAAACCTCCTGCACCTTTTAACACCACCGCCCTTATAATGAGCGGAAGTTCAATCGGCTTTACCGCATCAAAGACTATAAATATTGCAGAAAGCCTGTATATAAATGGCTATATAAGTTATCCCCGAACCGATAATACTGTTTACCCTTCTTCCATAGATTTAAAAGAAATCGTAAAAATGCTGGGTACTTCCGGGCAGTACAGTCAGATGTCTGAAGCGGTTCTTGCACAGGATAAGATAGTGGCAAGCCGGGGTAAAAAAAGATCAACGGACCATCCGCCGATCTATCCCACAATGGTTGCCCGGAAGGAAAGTTTAAGCGGTGATGAATGGAAGCTTTATGATCTGATTGTAAGAAGATTCATATGTACCCTGCTTCCCGAAGCAAAAATTAAGAATATAACTGTATCTATTGATATAAATGAGGAGCCATTTATTGCCAATGGTTCCAATATTATAGAGGCGAGCTGGATAAAGTTTTATCCATACTACAGATATAAGGATATTTTTCTTCCGCATCTTGAAGAAAAACAGATACTTACCGTGACCGGTAAAGAATTGCTGGATAAAGAGACCAGCCCCCCTGCGAGGTATACACAGGGAAAGCTGGTTGAAAAAATGGAGGATCTGGGTCTGGGAACAAAGGCAACACGCCATACAATCATACAAAACTTAATCCAGAGAGGTTACGTAAGCGGGAATCCACTTCAGCCTTCTGAAAAAGCTATTGCCGTAGTAAAGATGTTAAAAAAACACGCCGAGAAAATATCTTCCCCCGATATGACCTCGGAGCTGGAAATGTATATGGATGGCATAGTAAACGGGGATGAGACTAATGAGGATGTGGTAAACCGTTCCAGGAAAATGTTAAGCGAAGTCATGACTGTTCTTAAGAATGAAAAGGAAGAGATATCACAGGAGATAAAAAAGGGAATCAGGGAAGATCTGGTAATAGGAAAATGCCCCGGTGAAAATTGCAGCGGAGATTTGATGGTCAGAACTTCAAGAAAAACAAGGAAGAGATTTGTAGGATGTAATGCTTATCCCGAATGCAGAACTACATTTTCACTTCCCCAGAAAGGTTTGCTGGTCACTACCAGGGAGGAGTGCAAACATTGTAAATACCCTGTGGTTAAGATAATCAATAAAGGAAGAAAACCATGGGATTTATGTATAAATCCGGATTGTCCTGGAAAAGATGAGAAATATAAAAATTACAACAATAACCAGGGAAGCCAGAAAGCTTTTGATTGAAGCAAGTTTTAATCTTCCCGGTGATATTATAAAAGCTGTAAAGGGCGCTGTTAAAAAAGAGACCGGTACCGGAGCCAAAAAAATCCTGGAACTTATTTTAGAAAATGCAAAAATTGCACGGAAACAAAAACTTCCCCTGTGCCAGGATTGTGGTCTGGTTTATATCGACCTCGATATCGGACCGGATATCTGCATCGAGGACAGCGGTAATTTGAATGTCCTGCTGAACCAGGCAGTAGCAGATACCTATACCGGCAGTTATTTAAGAAAATCAATGGTTTCCGATCCATTATTCGAGAGAAAAAATACCTCTGGCAACACTCCTGCAGTGGTCAGTACCAGTTTTACTTCGAATCCCGGCCTTCACCTGAAAATATATTTAAAGGGTGGAGGCAGTGAAAATTGTTCCTATCTTTTTATGCTAAATCCATCAACCGGAGAGAATGAGATAATAGACCTGGTTCTGGATCTGGTTAAGAAGAATGTTACAGGATGCTGCCCGCCGGTAATTATCGGTATTGGAATAGGCGGGTCGTCTTCGGAAGTAACAAGGCTTGCGCGGCTTGCCAGTTTTAGAAATCTTGAGACTGGAAATCCGGATAAAAGATACAAGGGTTTGGAGGAAAAAATACTGGATGCTGTAAATAAGACCGGAATTGGACCGCAGGGTCTGGGCGGAAGAACGACTGCTCTGGCCTGCAATATAGAATATGCTCCCTGCCATATGGCCTCGCTCCCGCTGGCTGTTTTTATGGGTTGTCATTCCACAAGAAGGGCTGATTCGAAAATATCGCCGCCGTAAATATCATAAGCTACGAACAAAGGCAGATCTTTTACCTCTATCTCATGGATTGCTTCGGCGCCCAGATCAATATAGGCAATGGCCCTGATATTTTTTACTTTTGTGGAAAGAAATGCGGAAACGCCTCCTACTGATACAAGATAAACAGATTTATATTTTTTTAAAAGCTCTTTTATCGTACTGCTTCTCCTGCCTTTTCCAATCATTGCTTTAAGCCCGCAGCCGAGCAGCGGTTCGGTTAAATTATCCATTCTGGCGCTGGTGGTAGGGCCAATGCTGCCGCTCTTTTTGCCGGGAGGAGTCGGTGAGGGGCCTGTGTAGAATAATGTAGCGTCTTTTAAATCGATGGGCAGTTTCTTGTCGTGCCTTATAGCTTCAACAAGTCTCTTATGGGCCGCATCTCTGGCTCCGAATATAATGCCGCTTAAATAAATAATATCTCCGGCTTTCAATTTTTTAATTTTTTCTTCTGTCAGCGGTGTAGATAACCGGTAAGTATTGCCGCTCATTTTTAACCGCTCTTTCTTATTTTTACGGTTTTACTCATCTTCAGTATCGAAATATCTGTCTCTTTTAAAGTAATTATCATAGGAATAAAGAGGTTTTCTGGGAGGAGGC
>DATBWS010000088.1:0-10299 GCA_036514675.1 Candidatus Hydromicrobium sp. | reverse complement strand
CTGTTCTTAGTTGGAGGAGGCTCCGGACCGTTATTTATCGGAATCTTCATTAGCATTATTGCAACCAGGATAAATAAACCATTAACGTGGTGGCGTGCACATCTCCCTATCAATGTACGGACCTTCCTGGCAAAATCATGGTTATGGTCTCTCATTGTTTATGTGTTATTATATGTATCTTCTGTTGTAGTTACAATCACAGGGTGGCCTCTGCTCTCTTTCTTTGGCGTAAACACCACATACGGAATTATATCGAGTCTGGGTTACATTTTACTTGGACTTATGTTGTTTACAACACTTAATGCATTTGCATATGATATCCAGAAACAGACTGATTCATCTCAAGTATCTTCGAAGGAGCGTTGATATGAACAATAGCAGGATTGGGTGTAGAATAAAAAATTAAAAAATATTAACTATAAATTATTGTTATCTTATTATACTAGGGGGAATAATGACTGAAACAAAAAAAACAGATGATAAAGTAGAAGTAAAAGAAGAAAAAGGTAAGGAAGAAAAAATCGAAGAAAAAATCGAAGAAGAAAAAGTAGAAGAAAAAGTAGAAGAAAAAGAGGAAAAAGAAGACGAAAGTAAGGAAAAACCAAAAATGAGTGAAGAGAAAAAAGAAACCGGTAAAGTAAAAGAAAAAGAAAAAGCCGCTGTTAAAAGTAAATCTATTGACGAAATTCTGGTTGCTATCGAAAAGATGACCGTACTTGAACTTTCCGAGCTGGTAAAAGCTCTTGAGGAAAAATTTAAGGTTAGCGCTCAGGCAGTGCAAGTAGCAGCTCCTGCTGCAGGTGGAGTAGTTTCAGCTCAAGGAGGAGCGCCTGCCGAAGAGAAAACCGAATTTGATGTTCAATTAAAATCAGCCGGAGCTAAGAAGATTCAGGTTATTAAAGTAGTCAGATCTATAACCAGTCTTGGCCTGAAAGAAGCCAAAGATTTGGTTGATAAAGCACCAAATATGGTAAAGGAAAAGGTTTCAAAAGAAGAAGCGGAGAATTTAAAGAAACAGCTGGAAGAAGCCGGTGCTGAAGTTGAAATAAAGTAACCCGGATAAAAGTAATAGGGATATCAAAAAAATAGTTTTTTAACACTTTTTATGCACGTTTATATAATGTACATAAATTCCTGCGTTAATCATTTATAAAAACTATATTAATTTCAGATATTCAGAAGAAATAGTTGACTATTAGTTTATATTTGATAAACTATTAGTTTGCTAGTTTTTCCTGAAAATATTTACCAATGATATTTTAAGCAGTTTTATCCAATGCAAAGGTTTTTATATTAATTTTGTTGTAACCCTTTTTTACTGCTTTACTAAACTTAGAATTATATTAAAGAGGAGAATAAATTAATGCAAAAAATCAAAAAAATCCAGAGATATAATTTTGGAAAAATTCCAAAATTAATGGATATGCCCCATCTTCTGGATATACAGAGAAAGTCCTTTCAGTGGTTACAGGAAGAGGGGTTGTTGGAAGTTCTAAAAGATATTTCACCGATTGAAGATTTTACCGGAAATATGTCACTTGAGTTTTTAAACTATAGTTTTGATAATTTTAATTCCACCCCTGACGAGTGTAAAATGCAGGATATGTCCTATACCGCTCCGCTAAAGGTTCTTTCAAGATTTATAAACAAAGAAACCGGTGAGATAAAAGAGCAGGAAGTCTTTATAGGAGATTTCGCTATGATGACTGAAAAAGGAACTTTTATAATCAATGGAACAGAGAGAGTTGTAGTATCTCAATTAGTTCGTTCTCCGGGTGTCTATTTTGATACAGATATAGATAAAAAAACTGAAATAGATATATATATGTGTAAGGTTATACCCACCAGGGGTTCGTGGATTGAGATTGAAACTGATAAAAAAAACGTTGCCTATGTAAGAATTGATAGAAGAAGGAAATTTCTACTTACTATTTTCTTAAAATCTGTAGGTTTTGGAAATAATGAAGACTTGCTTAGTATTTTTAGAGCATATGATAAAAAGGGCTGTATTAAAAACACTCTGGATAAAGATTTTACCGAGACCGAGGAAGAAGCATTAATTGAGATATATAAAAAATTAAGACCTGGAGAACCGCCAACAGTTGATAGTTCCAGAAACCTTATAAACTCCTTATTTTTCAATCCCAAAAGATATGATTTCGGAAAAGTAGGGAGATATAAAATAGACCAAAAATTAATGGAGGAAACTGATAAAGATATTTTGAACAAGCTTAAGGCTATTAATTCCAAAATGGGTATAGATACAAATGAAAAATATATTCTGAACTGTAAGGATATATTCCTTATTGTTAAGTATCTTATTCAACTGATGAGTGGTGTAGGTGAGGTAGATGATATTGACCATTTTGGCAACAGAAGAATCAGGAATATCGGTGAACTTATACAGAATCAAGTAAGAATTGGTCTTTCAAGAATGGAAAGAGTTGTGAAGGAAAGAATGACAACTCAGGATGTTGATACGATAACTCCAAAATCTTTAATTAATATCAGGCCTCTAGTTGCCAGCCTGAAAGAATTTTTTGGCAGCGGGCAGCTTTCCCAATTTCTGGATCAGACCAATCCTCTGGCTGAGATTACTCATAAAAGAAGGCTGAGTGCCCTTGGACCCGGTGGGCTGAGCAGGGAGAGAGCGGGTTTTGAAGTAAGAGACGTTCATCCATCTCATTATGGAAGAATGTGCCCTATAGAAACACCGGAAGGTCCTAATATTGGACTAATTGGCTCTCTGGCTACCTATGCAAGATTAAATGAGTATGGATTCATAGAAACGCCCTATAAGAAAGTTATTAATGGTAAATTAACTGCCAGGGTGGAATATTTATCTGCGGATAATGAAGAAAATTATACAATTGCACAGGCAACTGCAAAAGTTAGTAAAGATGGCAGATTTCTGGAAGAAAAAGTTATGGCACGTTTGGGTGATGAAATAGTCACTGTTGAGCCGGGTATGATAGATTATATGGATGTATCACCAAGGCAAATTTTTAGTGCTGCAGCATCGCTTATTCCATTTCTGGAACACGATGACGCCAACAGGGCATTAATGGGTTCTAATATGCAGCGTCAGGCAGTACCGTTAATTGATCCGGAACCCCCTCTGGTAGGTACAGGGATGGAAGAAGAAGTGGCCAGGGACAGCGGGGCGCTGATTCTCGCAAAAGGTGACGGTGTGGTTGAAGAGGTATGTGCGGATCATATTAAGATAAATTACAAGAACGAAAAAGATTATATTCATTATTTGTATAAATTCAGAAGATCAAACCAGGGGACCTGTATAAATCAGAAGCCGATAGTGGAAGAAGGCGAAAAAATCAAAGAAGATCAGGTAATTGCGGATGGACCTGCAACCAGTACAGGCGAGCTGGCGCTGGGCAAGAATTTAAGGGTAGCTTTTATGTCCTGGGAAGGATATAACTACGAGGATGCCATTATTATTTCTGAGAGATTGGTAAAAGAAGATATTCTATCTTCTATCCACATTTCAAAACAGGAAGTGGAAGCCAGAACTACAAAGTTAGGAGCAGAAGAGATAACCAGAGATATACCAAGCATAGGAGAAGAAGCATTAAAAAATTTAGACGAACGTGGAATTATAAGAATTGGGGCGGAGGTAAAACCGGGAGATATACTGGTTGGTAAAATAACTCCAAAAGGTGAAACAGAACTTACTGCGGAAGAAAAATTACTGAGGGCGATTTTTGGTGAAAAAGCCCGAGAAGTCAGAGAGAGTTCCCTAAAAGTGCCCCATGGAGAAGGAGGGAAAGTTTTAGATGTACAGCTATTCTCGAGGAAAAAAGATCATGACCTTCCACCGGGAGTAAATGAGCTGGTAAGAGTATTCATTGTGGAAAAGAGAAAGATTTCCATTGGTGATAAACTTGCAGGAAGACATGGAAATAAAGGAGTTATATCCATAATTCTTCCCGAAGAGGATATGCCATATACGGAAGACGGAGAACCGATAGATATAATATTCAACCCTCTGGGGGTTCCTTCCAGAATGAATGTAGGTCAGGTATTGGAAACTCATCTTGGATGGGCAGCTTATAAAGGATGGAATAATAAAAAGGATAACATTAGTAGCGATAGTTCTGTATATATTTCAACACCTATTTTTGAGGGAGCTAAAGAAGCGGATATAATGAAGCTGTTAAAGATAGCCAATCTACCAGTGAGCGGAAAAACTGCTCTATATGATGGCCGGAGCGGAGAAAAATTATCTGATGATATTACTGTCGGTCATGTATATGTAATGAAGTTGCTGCATCTTGTGGATGACAAGATTCATGCAAGATCTACCGGTCCCTATTCTTTAGTTACACAGCAACCGCTTGGTGGCAAGGCACAATTTGGCGGCCAGAGATTTGGGGAAATGGAAGTGTGGGCATTGGAGGCTTATGGTGCTGCATATGCATTGCAGGAAATGCTCACTATAAAATCGGATGATGTAACCGGACGGGTAAAGACTTACGAGGCAATTGTAAAAGGGGAAAATATTGAAAAACCTGGAATCCCGGAATCATTTAAGGTGCTTATAAAAGAAATGCAAAGTTTAGCCCTTGATGTGGAAGTATTATCGGAAGAAGGAAAGGAAGTAAAAGTATCGCGAACTGAAGATGAGATTATGAAAACCGTGGAAGATTTAGGGATTGATCTTCAGGAGGAAAGAAAGCCGGAAAAAGAGAAAGTAAAGGAAACAAAGGAAAAGAAATCAGAAAGTCTGGAAGGAAAAAGAAAAACTAAAATATCAAAAAAGAAAAAGGATAAGATTAAAAAATAATAATTAGTATTGTTAAGTTAAATACTAATTTAATTAATTCGGAGGGATTTAATAAATGGTTGTAAGTATAGATGTAAATAATTTTGATGCTTTAAAAATTGGGCTCGTTTCACCGGAAAAAATTAGATCATGGTCCAATGGTGAGATAAAAAAACCTGAAACTATAAATTACAGGACGCTTAAACCTGAAAAAGACGGATTATTCTGCGAAAGAATTTTTGGTCCTACCAAAGACTGGGAATGTTATTGCGGGAAATATAAGAGAGTAAGATTTAAAGGAATAATCTGCGAGAGATGTGGAGTCGAAGTAACCAGATCTAATGTAAGAAGAGAAAGAATGGGACATATTGAGCTTGCATCTCCAGTCTCACATATATGGTTTTTCAAAGGAGTTCCCAGCAGAATGGGATATGTTCTGGATATCAGCCCCAAGGATCTGGAAAAAGTTCTTTATTTTGATTCCTATATTATAACCAGTATTAACAGAGAGAAAATTGCTGCAGAAGAAGAGGAAATTAAAAAGTTATACCAGAAGGCTCTGGACAGGGCAAAGGAATTGCACCAGCTAAGGCTGGAAGAAATAGAATTAAATAAGGACAATTTTATAAATGAAGCCGACGAAATCGGCGATAAAGGAAATTTGGTTGAAGTTCAGGAAAAAAATGAAGAAGAAGAAGATAAAGATTTTAAAAATGATATAACTGAAAAGATTAAAAAGGAAGAAATTCCTGAATTGGATTTAGAGGCAAAGAAAGCAAAAGTCATAAAAGAAACAGAAATGCTTCTGGAGGAAGAGAATGAAATATATAAGGAAGAAATTGAACTGGTAAAAAGAGCTGATACTTTTTTCTTTAATTTAGAAGAGAAGATGCTGGTCTCCGATGAAGCCTTGTTTAAGAAGATGAAAGAAATTTACGGGCAGTATTTTAAAGGTGGAATGGGAGCAGAGGCTGTAAAAGAGCTGCTGAAAAATATCGATTGCAGAAAAGAAGTGGAGGAGCTTAAGGAAACTGTAAAAAAATCCAAAGGCCAGAAAAGAAGCAGGAGCACAAAAAGATTAAAGATATTATCTTCATTTATAGATTCGGATAACAGGCCAGAGTATATGATTCTTGATATACTTCCGGTAATACCGCCGGATTTGAGACCGATGGTTCAACTGGATGGTGGAAGATTTGCCACTTCTGATTTGAATGATTTATATAGAAGGGTTATTAACAGAAATAACAGGCTTAAAAAATTGCTGGAACTGGATGCTCCGGAAATTATTATCAATAATGAGAAGAGGATGCTGCAGGAAGCTGTTGACGCACTTTTTGATAATGGAAGAAGAGGCCGGGCAGTGGTTGGGGCTGGAAACAGGCCACTTAAATCCTTAAGCGATATGCTCAAGGGAAAACAGGGTAGATTCAGACAGAATCTTCTGGGTAAAAGAGTAGATTATTCCGGAAGATCAGTTATTGTAGTTAACCCAAACCTTAAGCTGGAGCAATGCGGGCTTCCGAAGAAAATAGCTCTGGAATTATTCAAGCCCTTTGTTATGAAGAAATTGGTTGATGAAGGATTCGCCCAGAATATAAAGAGTGCCAAGACTATGGTAGAGAAGGAAAGTAATGAAGTCTGGGATATATTAGAAGAGGTAATTAAAAACCACCCCGTTCTGCTTAATCGTGCACCGACACTTCACAGATTAGGTATACAGGCTTTTATGCCAGTACTGGTGGAAGGAAAGGCGATACAAATTCATCCCATGGTTTGTCCTCCATTTAATGCTGATTTTGATGGTGATCAGATGGCTGTTCATGTACCTTTATCAAATGAAGCAAAAGCGGAAGCGATGATTTTAATGCTGTCTGTGAATAATATATTATCCCCTGCCAGCGGTGAACCGGTTGTGGTTCCCTCTCAGGATATGGTTCTGGGAATATATTATTTAACTTCGGAAAGAGAAAAATCGAATGGTAAAGAAAGGTTTTACAATAACTTTGAAGATGCTATTTTAGATTATGATTATGGTTTCGTATCTTTACATACGCCTATTAAGGTAAAAATTGAAGAAAAAGCGACCAGAACTACAGTAGGAAGAATAATATTTAACCAGTCACTGCCTGAGGATTATAAATTTGTCAATAAGGAAATATTTAAAAAAGAACTTATTGCTATTATTGCTGAATGTATAGGTAGATTTCCTCAAAGTGTTGTTACGGAAATGCTGGATGCAATCAAACAGGCTGGATTTAAGTATTCAACCCGTTCGGGTCTTACTATAGGGATAGAAGATATAAATGTACCACCTGAGAAAGCTAAGATTTTAAGCAGCGTGGAGAAAAAAATAGAAAAAATCGAAGATTATTATAAGCAAGGTTTGATAACAGAATTTGAAAGACATCAGAGATTGATACAAACATGGTCTCAGGCAAATGAAAGTGTAGCCAGTGCTATGGAAAAGAACTTTAGCAAATTCAATCCGGTTTATATGATGGCTACATCCGGTGCCAGAGGAAATATAAAACAGCTTCGCCAGCTGGCCGGTATGAGGGGACTGGTAGCAAATGCCAGGGGAGATATTATAGATAGTCCTATCAAATCTAACTTTAGAGAAGGACTCACTGTTCTGGAATACTTCATTTCAACCCACGGCGCCAGACAGGGACTGGCAGATACTGCACTGCGAACTGCGGATTCAGGATATTTGACCAGAAGGCTGGTTGATGTTGCCCAGGATACCATGATAAGAATTAATGACTGCAAAACCGAGGACGGCATAAATCTATATGTTTTGACTCTGGAAGGAGAACCCAATACTAATTTGATTGGAAGAACCTGCCTGGGAGATGTTAATAAGCCTAATTCCAAAAAGAATATAATAAAAAGTGGTGAAGAGATTACTGAAAAGCACCTGCTAAAATTTATACATGCCAATATTGAAAGTGTAAAGGTACGTTCAGTTTTGACCTGCGAAGCAGAATCCGGAGTTTGCCAGAAATGTTATGGAAGAGATCTTGCTACGGGTAAAATGGTTGAGATTGGTGAGGCAGTAGGAATTATAGCTGCTCAGTCTATTGGGGAACCGGGTACACAGTTAACCATGCGTACTTTCCATACCGGCGGAGTAGCCAGTACTGTAATCCAGAGATCCATAAAGTCACCGGTTAAAGGTAAGCTTATATTTAGAAAAGAATTACTATCTGAGCTGAATATCAAAAAAACTGACCTTACTGAGAAAAATACCAGTGAGGTTATGGAGATCAATATCGAGCATATCCCTCATAAACTAATTTTTCAGGTTCAAATGGAAAAAGGTGATATTGTAGATGTAATCATTCCTAAAGGTGAAATACTGCAGATAAATAAGAAAGTAAATGTAGAGGCAGGAGAGGTTTTTGCCAAGCTAATTCTTACTGCCAAGAGAAAGACGCATGTTCACAAACATGAAAAGACTTTTGAAGGCATTGATATTACAAGTGGTCTTCCCCGGGTAGTAGAATTATTCGAAGCCAGAAGACCCAAAGAGCATTCGTTTATAGCAGAGATATCGGGAAAGGTCGAGATAGAAGATATAGATTCCAAGTTCAGAATGCTTACCATAAAAAGTAAAGATGGTAAACAGGAAAAGGTTTATCAGATCCCGACTAGAGCGAAATTAAGTGCTAAAAATGGGGATAAGATTTCTATCGGTAATCAAATAACTGAAGGGCCAAAAAATCCTCATGATATTTTAAGAATCAATGGGATTAAGGAATGCGAACAATATTTAGTGAGAGAAGTACAGAATGTATATAAAGCCCAGGGTGTGGACATTAATGATAAACATATAGAAGTAATAGCCAGACAGATGCTGAAAAAAGTTACCATAATCGATCCCGGGGACAGTCATTTCCTCCCGGGGCAGCTGGTGGACAGGCTTTATTATGAAAAAGAGAATAACAAATTAATTTCCAATATGAAGGTACCGGCGACGGCTGTTCAAAATTTAATGGGTATAACCAAAGCTTCGCTGGTGACTGATAGTTTCCTTTCAGCAGCGTCATTTCAGGAAACTACCAGAGTTCTGACAGATGCGGCTCTGGAAAATAAAATAGATAATTTAACCGGACTGAAAGAGAATGTAATATTAGGCAAAGCCATACCGGCAGGGACCGGTATGAGTAGTTTTAAAGACTATGAATTAGAATATCCTGGTTATAAGGAAGATAATAAAGATGAGATTGAAATTCTTCAGGAATCGGGAGGGGATGACGTAAAAGAAATAGAAATTAATATTTAAAATATAATAAAAAAGTACTCAAAATAGCCATTTTTTTATATTGACATTTTAATTTTTAGATGATAATCTCTTTTTTCGTGTCTTCAAAAAAGGTTATCATTAATCATTTTTTGTGGTGTTAGTATTTTGTTAAATTGAGGTAGAGGACAGGGTATTTATGCCTACTATAAGTCAATTGGTAAAAAAAGGAAGAAAAAGATTAAAAAAGAAGAAGAAAACCCCTGCTCTGCAGGAAAATCCTTTAAGAAGGGGTGTATGTATTAGGGTGTATACTTCTACTCCTAAGAAGCCGAATTCGGCACTGCGTAAAGTAGCCCGGGTAAGGCTTACAAATGGAGCTGAAGTTACAGCGTATATACCGGGAGTTGGTCATAATCTGCAGGAGCACTCTATAGTGTTGGTGAGAGGCGGTAGAGTAAAAGACTTGCCGGGAGTAAGGTACAAAATTGTTAGAGGCACATTGGATACCGCGGGGGTTGAAGACAGAAAATCTTCCCGTTCCAGATACGGAACTAAGAAGCCAAAGTAATTTATAAGGAGTTAATAGATGCCGAGAAAAGGAAGACCCCAAAAAAGGAAAATAAAAGTAGATCCTGTTTATAAAAACAGGGTTGTTACGCAATTAATTAATAAGATTCTTACGGACGGTAAAAAAAGCGTTGCTGAGAGTGTAGTATACGGGAGTCTGAAAATTCTGGAAGAGAGAACCAAAGGAAATCCGTTAGAAATACTGGATAAATGCCTTGATAATGTTAGACCGGTACTGGAAGTAAAGCCGAGAAGAGTGGGTGGGGCTACTTATCAGGTGCCGATGGAGGTATCTCCGGAAAGAGCAAATACGCTGGCTATCAGATGGGTAGTTGATTTTGCAAGCAAAAGAAAGGAAAAGACTATGGCTGGAAGGTTAGCTGCCGAGATTCTGGATGGCGCCAGTAATACAGGAAGCAGTATTAAAAAGAAAGAAGATTTACATAAGATGGCTGAAGCCAATAAGGCTTTTGCACATTATAGATGGTAGTACAGGTGACTATATATGGGTAGACAGGTTTCACTAAAAAATACAAGAAATATAGGTATAACTGCTCACATAGATGCGGGTAAAACAACTACGACAGAGCGTATTCTATATTATACTGGTAAGACTTACAAAATGGGGGAAGTTCATGATGGAGCAGCAGTTATGGATTGGATGATACAGGAGCAAGAGAGAGGAATTACTATTACTTCTGCA
>DATBWS010000087.1:0-22324 GCA_036514675.1 Candidatus Hydromicrobium sp. | reverse complement strand
ACCAACACCAAATGTACATCGGATGCTATAAAATACGCTAATTGTGTGGGCTTAAAAATTTTGGCATGGTACTATCCTAAGGTTGAAAATCTGCAATACTTTATTGAAACAAAGAAACTTTATCCCATAAGTATCCTCTCTACAATCAATGAAAAACAGAAAGAAATTTTATTTGATTCCGATATCATACTAATAAAAGAACTTTACAGCTATGGAACGGATAATTTAGCCAAATTGATGTCTGTAAGCCAACCGCAGGCATTAAAAATTTTAAATGAAGCAAGTATTTTATTGTAAAATAATAGCCGTCAACCGCCCTTAATCCCTTAAATTCTTTTACCAGATTTTTCACTTCTATAATATCGTTATTCATGCTTATATTATCCATTTATAGCTCTATCTCTTTCCTTTTATCTTCCGGTACTAATTTCCAAACATTTCCTTATCTTTGAGGAGATGTAATGTGTAGAGAGGAAGTGGCCTTGTTAAAGTTAAATTAAATATATATTAAACTCAACACATTTTATTAAAAATAAATATAATATCAATGTCTTAAACTGCTTTGATGTTCTTAATCCTGTGATGGACTTCGGTCAAGAGCATTTCCCGTTCTTCCAGGAGTTTTTTAAGATCGTTTTCAGCTTTTTATTAATCTTGTTGCAAGAAATATCATCAAAACCGTGGATATTGCTGTTACGATTGATGTAATTTTATGGGTATTCAATATTAATGCGCTTACTGGCTTGTCAAATGTCAATAAAACCCCGGAAATGATAATCCGTATTACATTAGAACTCATTCATAACTCCTTTTTCTTAAAAGTTCTGACAATATTATAACCATTAGAAAACGTAATTTACAGCGGTGATAATTTAACCTGGTTAAAAAAATTTCCAGATAAATATATTGATTGAATCTATCTTGACCCACCATTTTTTCAAAACTGCAGAAACTCCACCTTAGACTTTCAGCAGAACCTTGTTTTTTAATACTATTAGCAAACGTAAATATTTTTATTTTTAGAAAGGAGAAAAGACACGAAAAGTTATCAGCAATATTTTCAACTTCTTATAATATTTTATCATAATAAAAAAGAATAATATGTTATAATAAAAACATATTCTTTAAATAAGGAATATATATTTACATCTGTTTCCTCTAGTTCGATAAGAAGATATCCTCAAAAGATTATTCTATCCACCAGACAGAGACAGCACTGTAAAAAAGAAAGGTGGTGATAATAAATGGCAAAGAGATTATTTGTAGGAGGACTTTCTTATAGCACAACAAGTTCCCAATTAGAAGATATATTTTCTAAGATAGGCAAAGTTATTTCCTGTGAGGTAATTAAAGATAGGGATACAGGTCAGAGCAAAGGATTCGGATTTATAGAAATGGAAAACGACAAAGAAGCAGATGAAGCTATCGAAAAGTTAAACGACACTGAGTTGGAAGGAAAAAAGATTGTTGTTAATGTTGCAAAACCAAGAGTAGAAAGACCAAGGTTTGACAATAGAGGAGGGGGTCCCAGAAGAGACGATCGAGGACCAAGAGGAGGAGGTCGTCGTTAACTTCTAATCCAATTTCTTATAGTAGATAAATAATAAGTGGTAAGATTTTCTGTGGGATAAAATGCTTAAAAAAGCAGGAGACTATGCTTATTTTTTCGTTAGTGTAGTCTTTAAATGATTCTTGCCACTTAGAAAGATCATCATTTGTAGATGGGATTTTTGGAATGGCTTCTTGGTCGACTCTGCATTTCTTCACAAGAAGACTTATTGTTTCGCTTTGAAGCCATTTAGCGTCTGCGTAATGTTCTTGGATGCCAACTTATTGGTATAAGCTCATATGCGGTTTCTACACGCCAAGCTCCATGAAGGAACCACACATTATGATTATCTTCGCTTAAAAGATAGGATAAATCTTGCCAGTAGAATTGAGGATTTTCTTGAAAATCAAGAGATATAAAAAGCATTTCAACCAACTTCAATAGAGAACCTATATTGCCATAGTCTTCATATTGCAACTCCTTTTACTATAATTTTATTGTCTTAATAGTTCTATCGGCTAAATTTTGATTTCTCTTTAATTGAAAATATGGTTTTAAACTCACCAAAAACATAAAAAATACCATCTGCTAGAGTGGGTAGAAAAGATTGAAAATCTTAGATGATATTAAAAATACAATATTGTTACTTTTATCTTTCAAAATATTTTATCTTTATTTAAAGAAATAATATATAATTGAATTAATATATTTCATAAAGAAGAAAGGAGAAATAATGAATCAGGTAACGCGAGATCAGGGACCAAGTGGACTGTCAATTGCTGCTCTAATTACGGGATTGCTCGGTATGACGATAGTTCCAATTATTTTAGGTGCAATTGACTTGAGCAGGATAAAAAATGGTCTTGCAAGTCCTAGAGGCAGGGGTATGGATATAACTGGGATAGTTTTTGGTGCTATTGGAATAGTATTATGGATTATCGTTATTATTATAGTTATGGGTTTTATTCCTGGTATTACTTTTAGTTTTTCTTTATAAAATTAAATAGCAGGGTATTTTTTTCAGGTAAAAATTCCTCACTTTTGCAAATATTTTTCTCAAGGCAACGGTGGGGAATTTTTTCACAACCATTTACATCACCCCAGGCTAACATTGATGTTGAAAACGGCATGAAAGCCTTTTAAGGGGTTTTTATAAATTGCTTTTTTAGTGTTAATATTTTCCACATAAGGTAAATAAATGAAAAACTATAAAGAAATAAGCTAATCTTAAAATTAAAAAGGAAATAATTAACACGATAGGGGATATAAAAATGGAAATATCTGCTGTGGAAAAAATGCAAGCAAATAAAGATGCTGAAGGATTGATAAGAGCTTTAAAGTATGAAAATGAGGGTGTCCGAAGTAGCGCAGCAGAGGCTCTCGGGAATATAAGGAAGTAATAATAATCCTTGAAGCAGTAGTTACACTCGGTCTATTTGGGTTGTTCCTTTGACTGCCATACGCCTGGTTCTAATGTGATAAGTTGCCCCTAGAATCCTCCCGGAGGTGCTCAACGCCAATACTAATACCAAAATCAAGCTATAGCCTTCATCTCTCGATGAAAAGATTATATAGCACTCAAAGTGGCTCTACTCCTAAAATTTGAGTAAGAAGTATTTTCCAAAATCTGTTGCTTTTTACAGTGATTTTTTATCTTCAGGTTTATCAAAATAAAGTTTTATCTCTTCCAAAATCCGTTACCTGGTTTGGAGACAGAATTCGTTACTTTTTAAAATTTAATTTCTGCATTTATAGGTTTAAATTCATAATAAATCTTCTCATCAAACCATGCGCAGATAAAATTTGCTAATGGTATTGAGGTTCTAAATGACAGCCCCAGGGCATATAAGTAAAGCTGTGAGGAAACTTTATTTTCATTTTCTTTAGACGCTTCTGGCTTAAAATCTAAAATAAAGATTTTACCTTGCCTTATCTGCAGGATATCAATATGTCCGCTTATTCCGATATTTAAGTTTTTCTCCCAGAACCATACAGGCACTTCAATAGAAATAGTAGAAGAGTTATTAGTAAGCATAAAGTTTTCAACCGTAAGATGTCTCTGGGAATTTGAAGAGCAAGATTTTAAAGTCAAGCTTAGTTTTTCTTTTGCCCTTTTTAGTTATTCCTGAATTTCTGCAGTTCGGACATTCTATTATAATTTTATGGCTGGTTTTTTTATACATGTGGTTGTTTAAAGTAAATTCTTATGAATTGAATCTTATCAGGAAAACTATAGTTCTTTTATGAAATCTTCAATAGTTAAACCAGATTTATCAATTAGTGCCCGTAGAGTTCCCCTTGCAACCTCATTATGATTTGGTATAGATAAGGTTGAGATACTTCCTTCTTTTGTAAGAATCATATGACTTCCACTACTTCTTGCTACTGTCCAACCAAATTTCTTAAAGATTTTTATTACATCTTTAGGCTTTAGTAGTGGAACATTTGGCACTAAACCTTAACCTCAACCTGACGTGTAGATATTGTTAACGGAATACCCTTTTCTGCTCTAACTTCAAGACATTCCTTAATTGCATCATGAATATTTTTTTCTGCTTCTGCTTCAGTTCTACCCTGGCTTACACATCCAGGTATAGAAGGACATTCTGAAATATACATTCCATCTTCATCTCTAAAAATAGTAATTATAAATTTCATAAATTCTCCATATTATTGATAAGGATAATTATTAAAACATTATTAATTTAACATTGTTTACTTTATTTATCCACTATTTATATATACAGGGTAAAAGTGATATTGTTTATAAGGGATTGCCACAGACATTGCAGCCATTTTGAGCACATTTTGTACCGCAGTTTGTCTAAGGACAGCTTAATTAATTGGGCCCTGGGGTGATGAGCTGTTCCCCAGAGTCCTCCCAGAAGAGATAGGCCCCAATACCGATACTAAAATCAAGCTATAGTCTTCATCTCTCGATGAAAGGATTATATAGTACCGAAAGCGGCTCTGCTCCTATGATTTAAGTAAGCAGTATTTTCCAAAATCAGTTGCTTTTTACAGTGATTTTTTATCTTCAGGTTTATCAAAATAAAGTTTTATCTCTTCCAAAATCCGTTATCTGATTTGGAGACAAAATTCGTTACTTTTTAAAATTTTTACGGATCTAGCTGCATGAAACATTTTGCTCCTTACCATAACAGAAAATTTTTTGAAGAATTAACTTAGGTCCTTTTTCATTCTTTCGAATTCTTCTTTGGTTATTTCACCTTTAGCATATCTTTCTTCCAGTATGTCAAGCGCTTTGCTGCCTGACCAAAAACGTGAATGATGTGGAAAATGGTAATGGTTTCTGGGATGCCATATCATCCTTATTATCATTTTAATTATTATTACTGCAATCAGAATGGTAATAAGTATCGCTATTATGGTTCCAAAACCGCCAAAGTAACCATACATATGAGGCCACCACATAACTTTTTAATGCTCCTTCCTTTTTCAAATTCCTTTTATCATGTATCTTAATCCGTCTTATTTTAGTAGCATTTATCTAAAATTACAATTTTTAAGAACTCACTTTTGAATCTCATGAGTATAAAGCATAAATAAACACCACCTGGATTTCCTACATAAAATTAAAAAAATCTAATTATGTGACTTGATGATCTGTTATCCCCTGTAATCGTATGGAATATAAGAAGAACATTTTTTTTCTGCATAAACTTCTTTAAACTTGCAAAGATTGGGGAGATTCCCGCCAATAAGCGGCATAGCCCACTTAATAAAATCATCGGTGACATCTATTTTATCTTCAGTTATCCATTTTTTTGGAAATTCTCTTTCTGAATTTGCAACTGTTTCCAGCAGCACTTTATCATACATTACCTTGTAAGCTCTTCCGGGAACTCTCAGGATGGTAGACATATATCCACTTTCTTCCTTAAGAGCAATATTTGCTGCATACTCTCCAACCTTATAAGCTTCTGATAAATCTACATCCGAGACATAGGTAGTTTCTCTTCTCTGTCTGGTTCCGGGCTTTTCACATCTCACATTGCCTCTTACCACAAGCCTTGTTTTTCCATCTTTTTTGTCCAATCCATTTAAGTAATTGGTTAATATTTGTTCCACTGATGTAGCTGTAGAACCATATTCGATATGACCAAAATTATCCTTCAGGATTCCGAGATTTCCTAAATTTACTCCTTCTCCTATCACTACTATACACCGGCCAAATTCAGATAATTTCTCATTCACTTTTCCGGTAATAAATTCCAGATTTGCCCGGGAATCCTGCTCTGACATGCTCTCGGGCAGGATTATCAGTAAAGGAATTTTTCGCTCCGGATCCGCAAGCCTGGCAGAGGCGGGAATAAATCCTATCTTTCTTCCCATAACCCCTATTGCCAGAACCGGATCACTTGTATAACTTGCCATATTTTCCTGGTTGGCTTCAATAACATTAATTGCAGTATTTCTGGCTACACTTCCGTATCCGGGATCATGATCACAAACATCAAAAGTCCCATCGGTCTTCAGTTTCCCGCCCACATCATTATCAATGGTTTTAGGTATACCGGCAACAACAAGGCTGAAGCCTTTTTCTTTTGCAAGTATATTTATTTTATTTGCAGTATCCATAGAATCGCCGCCGCCGCAATAAAAAAAATTACCAATATTATGTTTTTTAAATACTTCAACAATCCTCTCTAAATCCTGGTTATTCTTTATTTTATATCTACAACTGCCTAAAACACCTGCCGAAGGTGTTTCCGAAAGTCTGGAAATTTGTTCCTTCGACTGACAGGAAATATCAAGCAAATTTTCCTCCAGGACTCCAAGTATTCCCATTTTGGCTCCGTAGATTTTATTTATTTTATTTGAGGAGACAAGTGCTTCGATAGTTCCTCTAATACTATTATTTATTACCGAAGTTGGTCCTCCCGATTGGGCAATAACTACATTTTTCACTAGCTTTCCTTTCTATCTGTCTTCAAATTTACGCTACTAAACTTCTTTTTCCGGATGGTCTTCCTGCATCCACTCAGTATGATATTCTTTATAACTTCCATTATCATTTTTTATAACAACAGGACTATTTTTTTCAAGCTTGAAGTATCCATGCGCCCCAAAATAGTCCCTCTGAAGAGCAGCAATCCGGGCTGATACCATAACCGGTGAAACCATCTGGGTAGTATAATCATAAGCACTGCTCATAGCTAAAGCAGGTACGCCGACATCATGTGCAATGTTAATAAAAGCAGCTAACTTCTGAAGATTTTTACATATGAAATCTTTAAAAATTGGAGCCTCTGTTAGATTATTCAAATATTTATTTTTCTCGTATTCTTTTGTTATTATATCCAGGAATTGGGCCCTGATTATGCAACCGGCTCGCCAGCCCCGGGCAATCTTACTTAAATTCAAATTAAAATCATATACTTTAGATGCCTCTTGCAGTAAGGCAAATCCCTGAGCATATGAAGAAATTTTTGAAATATATAAAGCATCATGGGCAATTTCTATCAAATTTTCTGTATCTACTTTTAATTTACAGGTCCTCTCCAGTCTTATTTTATCCGACATATAAAGCCTCAAGGTTTTTCCCTGAGACATTTCTCTTGAAAATACAGCGGCCGCTATAGTAGGTATTGGTACCAGAAGTTCAAGTGCACTCTTAACTGTCCAGGTACCGGTACCTTTCATTCCGGTTATATCGGCAGTCCTGTCTACCAGGAACATATTGGATTCTTTATCTTTTTCTCTCATAATTCTTCCGGTAATCTCGATAAGATAGGAATTAAGAATATCGTCAGGTTTATTCCAGGAAAGTATAATATCTGCAATCTTCCCTGCATCATAACCCAGGGTTTCTTTCAGTATCCATACCGTCTCCCCGATAAGCTGCATATCTCCATATTCAATTCCGTTATGAACCATCTTTACAAAATGTCCGGCGCCACCCGGACCAATATATGAAACGCAGGGTATTCCATCCTCTGCCTTTGCCGCTATATTTGAAAAAATATCTTTTACCAGATCATAAGCTTCTTTTGGGCCGCCCGGCATTATTGCAGGGCCCCTTAGTGCCCCTTCCTCACCGCCGGAAATACCGGTACCCATATATAGGATACCTTTCCCCAATAACCTTTCGCCTCTTCTGATGGTATCTTTAAAGTAAGAATTACCTCCATCAATAATTAAATCTCCTTTACCAAGCAGCGGAATCAGTTTTTCTATAGTTTCATCCACCGGTTTTCCTGCTTTTACCATTAGTATCATGATTCTCGGAATCTCAAGACTCGCAACAAATTCTTCTAAACTAGAAGCTGCAGCTATATTTTTATCTTTTGCCCTGAAATTTATGAAATCTTTAGTTTTTGAAGATGTTCTATTATAAACTACTAACGGATATCCCTTACTTTCTATATTTAAAGATAGATTCTGGCCCATGACTGCCAGGCCGATTAAACCAATATTTTTTATAGCCATATCGATCCCTTTATCCAAAATATATTTTTATAAAAACGAGTAATCTGTTTAAGATTTGTATCTATTTTACCACAAACTTTTACTATATCTGCTTAAATGATATAGTTATTTATCATTGTTAACCTGGAATTAAAAAGGGTAAAAATGAATTATGAAACTGCAGTATTTGGCGGCGGTTGTTTCTGGTGTCTTGAGGAAATATTTTTGCAAATTAAGGGAGTAAAAAATGTTGAATCAGGTTATGCAGGAGGCTTCAAGGAAAACCCTTCATATAAAGAAGTCTGTTCGGGGGAGACAGGCCATGCAGAAGTAGTGAAGATCGAATTCGACCACGGGACTGTGAGTTACAGTCAATTGCTAGAAGTGTTTTTTTATATTCATGACCCGACAACACTCAACCGTCAGGGAAATGATGTAGGAGAGCAATACCGTTCGGTAATTTTTTTTACTTCTGCGGAACAGGAAAAAACTGCACGAGCATTTATCAATAGCTTAAAAAAGAAAAAAATATATTCGAACCCAATAGTAACTGAAATTAAACCCATGGATAAATATTACAGAGCTGAAGATTATCACCAAAAATATTTTTACAGCAATCCTTCCCAGCCTTACTGCCAGCTGATTATATCCCCAAAAATTAATAAATTCCGTGAAAAATTTATTAAACTCTTAAAATAATTATTTGTCTTATCTATTCGTCTTACCTGAAAGAAATGTTGATATAATCATCTACCGCCAGAACAGGTAGAACAGTCTCCACTGGAGCAAGTGCTGCAAGATGATGAGCTTCCAGAATTATTACTATTATCGGAGGATTTTTTAAAGCTTACGGGGGCAAAGATTTTTACCATATTTTTACTTCCGCATTTCTCGCATTTAATATGGCAGCCGTTATCTCCTTTTATCACTATCTCTGAAATACTTCCACAATCTTTACATTTGTAATCCACAAAACGCAAATCTATCACCTTTAATTAATACATCAGCACATTGTAATAATAACATTATAATCAAGAAGCCGGCTTGATTTCAATTAATAAGTAGTAAATTTAAATGACTATACCTTTAAGGCATAATTCCCTAAATTTATCCGGCAGATAAAAAGTTATCTGAAATTACCTCTGTACTCTTCCTGAAGTGTCCCCTCCCATTAGCTTTTCTACTTCCGAAATTGAAATTCTATTGAAATCTCCCGGTATTGAGTGTTTCAAGCAGCTTGCCGCGACTGCGAATTCCAATGCTTGTTGCTTATTTTCATAAGTGTTTAACCCATATATTAATCCGGCTGCAAATGCGTCTCCTCCTCCTACCCTATCCACTATATCCCTGATTTCATATTTTTTACTTAAATAGAAGTTTTCCCTATCATTCATACACCCGGACCAACCATTTATATCAGCACTTGTACTTTCTCTTAAAGTTATAGCTATAGCCTTCAGGTCAGGAAAAATTTTTAGAACTTTTTCACTGAGTGCCCTATATTTCTCTATATCAAGCATTCCGCTTTCTACTTTTACGTCAACCTTAATACCAAGAGACTTCCGGCAGCTTTCTTCATTGGCAATTCCGTAATCTACATATTTTACAAGTTCAGGCATTATATCCGTTGCTGCTTTTCCATATTTCCAAAGTTTACTTCTGAAATTAAAATCACAGGATATAGTTATTCCTTTTTCTTTAGCCTTCTTTACTGCTTCAAATGAAAGTTCCATAGCACTTTCGGATATTGCGGGAGTTATTCCAGTGATATGAAACCATTCTGCATTGTTAAAAACTTTTTCCCAATCTAAATCACCGGGTCTGGCTATAGATATAGCTGAGTAACTTCTGTCATAAACCACAATCGAAGGACGCTGGTTTGCCCCATTTTCCAGATAATAAGCTCCCATTCTTCCCTCATTGCGTATTATTAAAGAAGTATCAACTCCCCATCTTTTTAACTCACCCTCACAGGCATTTCCAATTATATTTTTTGGCAGTACCGTGCAAAAAGCAACATCAAAACCAAAGTTTGCAAGAGATATAGCTACATTTGCTTCACTACCTCCAAAAGTTGCTTCCAGTAAAGGTGATTGGAAAAGCCTCTCGGAACCAGGTGACTTTAGTCTTAACATTACCTCCCCAAAGGCTACCACTCTTTTTATTTTCATTCCCTGTCCTCCTTTATTTTTGTAAAAGATGTACAGCAAAACCACCTATTTCATTTTCCAGACATACTGCAATGGTTTTCTGTCCTTTAACTTTTTTTGAATCCCAATCGACTTTATACCCTTTTTTATCAAGATAATATACCGCTCTTACAATATTATTTGTTTTAATTGCTATGTGTCTTATAGTTCCTGGTCCTTAAAATTTATTTATCCAATATTTAGGCTCTTTGCCCTCAAGCACATCTCTTACATTGCAGGCTGCTTTTGTCTTTAGCTCTACAATTGCTTCCTGTGTATTAAATCCGGTATGGTCAGTTAAAACACAGTTATCCAATTTCTTTAAAGGGCTACATTCTGGAAGTGGTTCTACATTGTGGGTATCCAGACCTGCAAATGCTATTTTTTTGTTTTCCAATGCATCTATGAGTGCTTCATCATCTATAAGCGGACCTCTTGAAGTATTTATCAATATCGCTGTTTTTTTCATAATCGAAAATGCTTTTTTATCGATTATGCCTCTTGTTTCAGGTGTTAACGGCATATGAAGGGAGATGTAATCCGCCTGTTTTAATGCAGTTTCAAAATCTACTTTTTTTGCCCCTGTCTGTTCGATCGCCTCCCTGCTTATATAGGGATCATATACCAGAACTTCCTTTAATCCAAAACACGAAACTTTCCTGAACAAACACCTGGAAATCCTTCCGAATCCGAGCAGAGCAAGTGTCTTTCCTTTTATTCTAAAAACATTCTCTCTACCCAGGTTCCAGCCGCCTTCCCTTATCTGCCTGTCTTTTGTTGCCATGCCTCTAACACAGGCAAACAGATGGGCAAGAGCAAGATCCGAAACGTCTTCCTCGCAAAAATCCGGTACATTTGATACATATATTTTCCTTTTTGTGCAGGCCTCTACGTCCACATTGTCATATCCCACACCATACCGGGACACGATTTTACATTTTTCCAGAACTCCTACAACTTTTTTCGACATAGGAGCCATATCCAGCAATATACCGTCTGCATCCTTACATTTTTCTATCATATCTTCTTCAGTCACGCAGTTCTCAACGACAACCTGCGCATCGCACTTTTTTAATATCCCGGTTTCGATACTATAATCTCCATGCCTGTTATCTGAAACAACTACTTTATACCTGACCATATTTAACTTCTCCTGTTTAATTAAATTAATATTAATATTCTGATATTAAACTTCACTATAAGCTGAAAATCCACCATCTTTCGGCAAAATAACGCCATTTATAAAACTACCCTCACCAGATAATCTCTTTAAAATTTTGTTTGATAATCTATGGAATTTAATATTTTAAAAATCCATCTATAATTTTTTTATTTATCTCCTTTAAAAAAATTTTTCTCATACACCCAAAGACCCAGAGCCGGATTTCTGATAAAGAAAATTTTCTCTCCATCAACCATATTAAAGCCATCTTTAAGATTATTTACATCATATCTTTTTAAAGCTTCATCCAAAGACATATAGCTGTAATTTAAGCTTTCTATTTCCTGTTTTGTCATATATCCCGGGGAATAAGTTATCTTAAAACAGTTATTGACTGCACTGTGGATGCAGTGTGCAGCTACTGACAGATTATCCCGTATCTCCTTGTCTTTGGATACAATTTCAATTATTTCATTACTATTTCTATATCCATATTTTCTTATCAGCCTGTCGTTACTCGCATCCTCGCTGCATTCACGTACTCCCGGGGCTATTATTAGAAGTTCCCCTCCATCTGCTATTGCCATGCGTGTTCTATATATCGCTTTGTTCCCCAGCCACGTAGATTTAAACTCCAACGGATCCAGATACACAATAACTTTTTTAAGCAGCTCCGGAAGCAGAGTGATATTCTTTTCGGCACTTATCTGCGCGGCTTCTTTAAAAATCTCTGTTCCTTTTCCCGCCGCGAGGCACTCTAACCTGACACCTTTTTCCTGTTGAGTAGTAACTGTAAGAATATAAAGAATCGGTATATCAGAAAGGAACTTTTCTTCTGCGTAGTTAAATATTTTTCTTACAGGCGTATCAGTTCTGCCCATAATTCTATTTATTCCGTAAAGTGCACTCATATAATGGCTTGCACTAATCATATTGCTCCCCCCGCAGCCTGCAAAAATATTTTTATTGTAGTTTGCCATCCCGACTACTTCATGCGGAACAATCTGACCAACAGATATGATAATATCGTAACTTCTATCCATAATCCTTTTATTTACTTCCACATCTATATTTTCATCCATACTGTTTGAGGATACTTCTCTTACAAAATCACGCGGAATCTCTCCTATTTTTATAACATCTTTACGCCATTTATGAACCACAAATTTATCTTTTGGAATTCTCTCATACATACGCTCAATTTCATCATCAGTCATCGGTGCGTGGGTACCTATAGCGGGCATAATATCAATTTCTGCCTTACTCAATATTTTCACAAGCATTCTTGTAATGAGACCGGCGTAAGAGTTTATCCGTGTTATATCAGGCGGCAAAATAAGCGCCTTTCTTATAAATTTTCCGCTTTTTAACGCAGAATCTAACACGTTATATATTTCTTTATCTGTAATAATTCCAGATTTTGATTTAATTATATAGTTTTTCATGCAGATATTTTTTTACAAAAAAGTTAGATATGTTTACTTATAATTCCTCTATCGTTCACTTTATGAAATATATAACCGCATACAGCTTAGATAGTCATACCCCCATCAATATGGATACTGCTTCCATTCAAAAAAGCAACTTCATCTAGGTACATCATCATCCTTTAATTCAGAAACTTGAATCTCTACAATCTCAATTTTACCTTTTCTTATCACTCTACATGCTTTCATACTATTCCTCTGATATAAATTATACTATATCTTAATAAAAGCCTTCCTAAAAAACCATAAAATAATTAGAATAAAGTACTAATTAGAATCTAATTGTATATCAAGGAGAAAAAATGTTTTTTAAGCCAGATATTAATAATTATATTCCGGGAAAAATAATATGTGTGGGAATGAATTATAGATCTCATATTGAAGAGCAGGACGGACGGTTCCCCAAAAAACCCGTTCTTTTTTCCAAGGCAAGAAGCTGTATAATAAAAAATAAAGAGAACATAATATACCCCACAGAAGTTAAAGAACTTGATTATGAAGTGGAACTTGCGGTGATAATAGGTAAAAAGATGAAAGACATCCCTGAAGATAAAGTATCTGATTATATTTATGGTTATACAATAATGAACGACATTACTGCCAGAGATGTCCAGCAAAGTGAGAAGCAGTGGTACCGGGCAAAAAGTTTTGATACCTTTGGGCCTATTGGACCGGCCATTGTTGGTAAAGATAGAATACCCGATCCCCGGAACCTGAACCTGGAATCCTATGTTAACGGTGAACTGAGACAGAACGGAAACACATCGGATATGATATTTGGCGTTTACGAGCTTATATCTTATATCTCCAGGTCCATTGCCCTGGAAGCGGGGGACCTTATATCAACCGGAACTCCTTCCGGTGTGGGAATTTTTATGAAAGAGAAAAAAATGCTTAAGCCCGGGGACACAGTAATATGTGAGATCGAAGAAATAGGAAAACTCGAAAATAAAGTTATTTCAGGATAAACAACTAAGTAAAAACAGGCATTTTTAAAAAGCAGAAATTTATAAGTCCATTTTTTTAAAAATAAAAAATGAATGAGGTTTACCAAATCTTTATCGGGTCGATGATTGTCGCATTCTCCGGCGCACTGGTACCGGGCCCTATGCTTACTCTGGTAATCAGCAGTGTTGCCAGAAAAGGTTTCTGGACATCTTTCTTTATCGTAGTAGGTCATTCCTTATTAGAGTTAGTGGTGGTAATAGGCTTTTTTCTGGGAATATTAAAGTTTCTGGATAACCCCCTTATTGCAAAGATAATAGGGCTGCTGGGAGGTATTTTCCTTCTATATATGGGAATTGACATTGTAGTTTCAATCTTTAAGAAGAAATTTACAATAGATTTCAAGTCAGTATTAAAACAAAGAACCATTACCGGAAAATCAACTATGACAGTAATCTTTAAAGGTATCCTGATAAGCCTTATGAATCCTTACTGGTTTATCTGGTGGATCAGCATAGGTGCGGCATTCCTTTTGAAAAGTGTGGAATTTAACATGACAGGCATTTCCTCTTTTTACATCGGCCACATCAGTGCAGATTTTATCTGGTATTTATTTATCGGATTTCTGGTGAATACCGGACGCAGATTTTTTAACCAGAAAATATATAACGGTATTCTTATTGCCTGCAGTATATTTTTATTTTACCTTGGAATAAGATTTATTGTCGAGGCTGTAATCTGATCTTTTTATCTTTTCACTATTTATTACAATAGATATATTATAATATTAGAACATATTATTTTTAATGATATTGTTCCTTAAGTAATTATAAAGAAACCTTTTAGAATAGGGTAGTCACAGGCGTTCTTAACAATAAATATAATCCAAAGGGGGTATTTATCCAATGGCTGATAATAAAAAAAAGAAAAAACTGGTAATAGTTATTTTCAGCGGAGATCTGGACAAGCTTATGTCCGCTTTTATCATAGCAACCGGAGCAGCGGCTTCTAATATGGAAGTGACCATGTTCTTTACTTTCTGGGGACTCCGGGCTTTAAAGAAAAAAACTTTAACCGGTAAGAGTTTTATGGGAAGAATGATGGGTATTATGGAAAGAGGAGATATAAGTAAGGCTTCACCCAGCAAGTACAGCTTCGGCGGCCTGGGGCGTTGGATGTTTGGAAAAATGATGAAAGCAAAAAACGCTGCCACACTGCCCGAACTCAGACAGATGGCTATAGACCTGGGCGTAAAATTATATGGCTGCCAGATGAGCATGGATGTCCTTGAAATTCCCAGAGAGAAAATGATTGATGAAGTTGAAGCCTGCGTAGGGGTAGCGTTCTTTATAGAGCAAGCCCAGGAATCCGATATGCAGTTTTTTATTTAAAATAGAACTTTTTTTAAAAACCCGTATTATAGTCTAACTATAAATCAATTATATTCTTTTTCTCTGATTTTTTTGGTAAAATTTTTTAAAATTACTTTTCAGTAAAAAAGAGCAAACAGGAGTCATCATTTCCATATTAAAGACAAGGAAAGCTTTACTTTTATCAATCCCTATAACTTTATTGTTTCTATCTGGAATTATCTACGGCATCATTTCATTTGCTCAGATAAATAATAAAGTTAAGCCCGGGTATCTTATTTCCAATAAGAGTTCTTACCTGGTCTCTGAAAATAAAAAAGATTCATATAATCCCGGCAAAAATATAATTGCTTTAAACTTAGAATCTGATACTGCTGCTAATAATGAAATAAATATTGCCAAAATAAATTTACTGCTTAACGAAGCTTTGAATAATATATGCAAACAAATCAATGAAAATCAAAAAGAATCCACCAAAAATGATGATGAGACTCAAGAATCAGAAGTAGATTCTACAAATTCTCTGGCAGAAGAAAGCCAGGACCAGAATCTGAATTATATGGAAACCCAGCTGCTCCTTTCTATTAATAACATCAGGACACAAAATGGGCTGCAGATGCTTAACCCAAATCAGACCCTGATGAATATTGCATACTCCAGAAGCCAGGATATGATTAACAGAGGCTATTTTTCCCATAATACTCCTGAAGGTAAAAGCATATTTGATATCCTTATTGAAAATGGGGCAATGTATGCTTATGCAGGTGAGAACTTATATAACTGTACCCCACCATCAATGGGTTCCCCGGAAATTATAATAAATACCTGGCTCGAAAGCGGCAGCCATAGAGCAAATATATTTAATCCAAATTACAGTCAGGTGGGAATAAGAGTGGTTGATGGAGGAAATAGAAGAGTAGTTACTGCAATATTTTTAAATTAATTTTTATGTACCCTGTATAAATTTGAATAAATCTCTTAAGACCTTTTTATATCCTCATTACTTCTTTGGCCCTGGAGATATTATAAAATAAGCAATCAGAATAATAACTATATTGGTAGGTATCTGAAAAACCCAGTTCAAGTAGATATTTCCAAAAGAAGTGAGATACCCCTGGGTAATATAATGTAAGGGTACAAATAATACCGGTATCCAGGCAAGTGAAAATAAAAGAATTAGTAAAAACTGCAGCCATCCTTCGGGAAAGATTTTTGAGATATTCCTGTATTTTATAATTACTACCCACGTGGTAAAAACTATAATAGAAAATAAGGAAGCAATAGGAACCTGTATTGCCAGTTGATTGTACCGTGTAAAGAAGTGATAAATTCCAAAACCGAAGATAATTGAAACTATATTTACAATAGCCAGGACAAGACTTTGTAAAATAATTTTAAATACTTTCATATATCTACAGGACAAGCATTATTTTAAAATAATTTTTAATAATTATATTATATTTAAAGCAAAATACCAATTACGGTATATATTAAAATTGACTGAGTATTAGAGTGTTTTAAGTGGAACCTGCCAGTGGTATTGTATTAATAAAATAATTTAATTTATTTTTTTTATTTAATAATTCATTTTATTTTATTATAATCATTATTAACCATTATAAATTCAAATTTACCTTAATTTATGTATTTCAAATTAGTTATTCAGGTTTTAGGTGGTTTAGCCTTATTTATTTTCGGTATGACTACCTTAAGTGACAGCCTTCAAAAAGTCTCTTCAAACAGCCTGAAGTCAATAATCAACATACTTCAAAAAAAACCCTGGGCTTCCGTATTGGTTGGACTTGGAACAACAATGGTGATTCAGAGCAGCAGCGCCACTTCAGTGATGACTATTGGGTTTGTCAATGCAGGCTTGATGACCTTAAAGACGGCAATAGGAATTATAATGGGTGCAAATATTGGCACCACTATCACTGCCCAGATAGTCTCCTTTAATATTATTGATGTGCTTTCTTATCCTTTAATAATTGTTGGTTTTCTTTTGTTTTTTATCAGCAAAAGGCGAAGATACAAAAATATAGGAATGGCAATAATAGGTTTAGGGTTATTATTTCTTGGAATGAATATAATGAAGCAATCACTTGAACCGTTAAAAAATAATATAGACTTTAAAAACTTTCTGTTGACCTTTAGTAAAAACCCGTTCCTTGGTTTGCTTGTGGGACTAGTTATGACATCGATATTACAAAGCAGCTCCGCAACAATAGGCTTGCTTATCGCACTTGCGGCACAGGGTTTATTACCAATAAGTGCCGCCATACCAATTTTGTTTGGTGATAATATAGGAACATGTACAACTGCTCTAATCGCAAGTACCGGCACCACAGTTACAGCCCGTAGAACCGCCTTTGCTCATTTATTATTCAATATATTTGGAACAGTACTTTTTTTTACATTATTATATGGATTCAAGCTTGGCCCATTACTTTTACCTCGTATCGGAAGTACGGTTCCTCACCAGATAGCCAATATGCATACGATATTTAATATAACCACAACAATAATTTTATTCCCTATAGTCGGATTATTTGAAAAATTGGTTGTTAAATTATATCCGGGTAAAGACATAATAGTTCATAAAAACGCGTTATATCTGGAGAGCAGGCTGATTGACACCCCATCTCTTTCATTAGAGCAGGCTAAAAAAGAGTTACTCCGGGTAATTAAAATAACCCAGAACATGTTAAATCTTTCATATGAAAGACTACATAAAAAGGACATCGTAATTGAAAAAAAGGTGCTCGATAGAGAATATGCCGTGGATAGTATTACGGAAGATATAATAAGATATCTTACCAAAATATCTCAAAAATCATTAGGCGCAAGGCTTTCCAATAAACTCACTAATTTGCTGCATATAGCCTATGACGCAGAAAGAGCTGCTGACCATGCCGAAAGCATACTCTATCTAATGCTGGTAAAAGAAGAGAATAATATGAATTTCAGTAAAATTGCTCTCCAGGAGCTGGAATTATCAGTTAATAAAGTCAACCACTTGTTTAATTCTCTGATATCAGGTATGGAAAAAAACAATTTAAATCAAATCAAAAAATGTGAAAAAATTGAATTCGAAATAGATTTATTGGTAAAAAAAATCCGAACCTCACATCTGAAAAGGCTCCGGAACGGTGATTGTATGCCACTTTCAGGAGTAGTTTTTGCAGATATCGTTCTGCATCTCGAAAGGACCGGGGATCTTCTTTATGGAATATCAAGAAATCTTTTAAATATTGAGGAATATTAATCAAGCTAATAAATGATATTAGAAAAAAGTTCTAGAAACATTCGCTATCTCTCAATTTGCAGAACTCACTTTCAAATTCAATTTCTATGGTAGAATGCCGCAGGTTTAAAGACCCGATAATTTCTTTAACTTCTCTTTTTATACCAGTTACCTCATCTGTAGTTGTATTATCTTTTACGACGATATGAGTTGTCAGTACATTGTTTAAACTGTCTATTGACCATATATGGGTGTGATGGATATTTACAACCTTATCTATTTTCCGAAGTTTATCTTCAATCTCTTTGATACTTATTCCCACCGGAACAGCCTGTAAAAATATAGAAAATGTCCTTTTTAGATTAACCACGACCTTATATAAAATATAAATTGTAATTAGCATTGAAAGTATGGGATCCAGAATGGGGATATTTTTAAAAATCATTATGATGCTTATGATAAGAACAGCTGTCCAGCCCAGGATATCATCCAGAAGATGCAGCGTTATAATTCTCTCGTTTAAGGATCTCCCCTTTCTGAGACGCAGCGCAGCAATTCCATTTATCACAACGCCTCCTATCGCAAAAAACAGCATCCCTTTTGCGTTGAGCTGCTCCGGATTAAATATACGCGGTATTGCTTGAGATAATACGTAAATCGAGCCAAGGATCAATATCAAACCATTGATCAATGCTGCAAGTAATGAATACCTTCTATATCCGTATGAATATTTTTCATCCTTCTTCTTCTTCGAATATTTTTCAAGCACCCAGGATAATCCAAGCGAGAAACTGTCTCCTAAATCGTGTAATGCATCAGATATGATAGCAAGGCTGTTCGTCCATAGTCCCCCTATTATTTCAATAATAGTAAACCCCAGGTTTAAAAAGAATGCTATTCTGATATTTGAAGTGCTATCCTGATTGCTATTATGGTGGCCGTCTATCATATTTTTTAATCCAATTAATTTAGATTCAATTACGTGAACAATAGTTTTTTTGAAGTTATCTTTTTATTTTATTTAATTTTCTCGGCTAAACTTATCAAAGCTTCTTTTAAAGCTTTTCTACTTTTTTCGGACAAATCTTTTGAAGCAGATTTGCTTCTCTCAGATAAATTTTTTATAGCATCTGTTAAGACTTTCTTGCTCCTATCGGATAAATCTTTAGTCATTACTTTACTTCTTTCAGAGATGTCTTTCGTGACAACTTTCCTTTTATCAGATAAATATTCAAAAGTATCCTCACTTTTTTCGAATATGTCATCAAAAACATCTTTGCTTTTATCCGATAATTTCTTCAGGGCATCTTTTAAAATTACTTTGCTTTTCTCGGACCAGTCCTTTGAAATATATTTTAATGCGTCTATGCTCTTTTCGGATAAGTTCCTGAGGGCATCTTTCAGCTCGGTTATACTTCTTTCGGATATGACAGGACAGGAAGCGACTCCCCAGATCCCAGGGCCGGTATGAGCACTCATAACCGTAGTCACTTCAGTTAAAATCAACTCATCGATTTTAATCTTGTTATCTTCTCTTATCATTTTTTCCAGTTCCAGAGCCGGATCGATATCAGAACCATAAAAGATGCCGATTTTTTTCTTGCCGGCATAAAAGGTGTCTTTTCTGACCTGTTTGTAAAGCTCAATTATAGAATTCTTTTTATTACTTACAAATTTCTTTAGCTTCACCCTGCCATCACTACCAATAGTAATTATCGGCTTAAGTCTTATTGACTTAGACAAAAATTTCCCTAAAAAAGGCGCTCTTCCTCCTCTAAATAAATATTCGAAATTTTCAAAAGTAGCAAACATTTTATTTCTCTTTATCATAAAATCTATAATACTATCTATTTCTTCTTCACTTTCACCTCTTTTTATAGCCCTTGCGGCTTCCAAAACGATAAAACCCAGAGTGATAGCGGAAGTTTTTGAATCAATAACTTTAATTTTGGCCTGGGGAAAAAATTTTTTTGCCTGATTTGCAGAATTTGAAGTGGCAGAGAGCTTTGAACTGACATGAATCGAATAAATCAAAGTCTTTTTTTCATTTTCTACTAAATCCCTGTAAACTTCCACAAAATCACCAACAGAAGGTGTAGAGGTATGAATTCTTACCCCGGCTTCCAGCTTCTCATATACCTCACTGCTGGTTATTTCTTTTCCCTCCAGATATAATTTTCCACCAAATCCAATATATAAAGGGATTATTTTTATTTTATATTTATTTGCCAATTTTATAGGAATATCAGAAGTAGTATCCGTTACTATGGCAATATTTTCCATCGATTTATCCTTTATCTTTTTTGAATTGAAATCCATTTTACAATATTTTATATAAAAAAATAGTATTTATTTAAATCCGGTCAATTTATTTAACGTATTTTTTTATCAAAGTTAATAGCATTAAAAGATTTTTTATTATATTATATTTGACAATTAATATAGGCGGTCAAAAGCCTTAAATAATTATTCAAATTTTTAAAGTGGTTGGAGGCTTATAATGAATTACAAAAGAAATAAATTTTATTTAACCTTACTTATACTTATCCTGGTCATAATTTTTATGGCAGTAATCCCTCTTTCGGGGTGGGTGAAACAGTCAGACATTTACCAACAGGCATCCGGTTTGCCTCCTCTGGGAACAGGTTCCAGACCGGTTGCAGTTATGGTTGAAAATAGTTTTGCAGCCAGACCCCAATCCGGACTTAACCTTGCGGATGTGGTATTTGAAATCGTTGATGAGTATGGCATTACCAGATTTATTGCAATCTATAATTCAAATGATGCCCCGCAAGTAGGACCGGTAAGAAGCGCGAGGCCCTACTACGCAGAAATTGCACGGGGTTTCGATCCGATTTATTCTTTTTTTGGCACTTACCCTGAGTGCTACGGGGCAATAGAAGATATGGGAATGTGTGTTTTAAGTGCAATGTCAGACAGATCGGGCAACAGCTCAATTACCGGACAGGCACCTTACTGGAGAGACTGGAACAGAAGTTCCATTCAGGAACACACAGCTTTTATGTCAGTGGCAAAGTTAAGAGAAAAAGCCGGGCAGCTTGGTTATCCCCTTGAAGGCAATGGTATTCCATTTTCGTATAAAACGGATGCGCCGGAATCTTCCAGAGGAAATGTTACAAACATTTATATTGATTTTTCCACTCATGCATACGCTCCACGCGGTTTTGATTTAAATTATATTTACAATAAAAGCGGTAATTATTACTTAAGAAATATGGGCGGCAAGGCTCACCTGGATTATAATACCGGTCAACAGATTACCGCAAAAAATGTGGTTGTAATGGTCACCGATATCCAGGGACCTCTGGATAAGTATGGACATATGGACGTTAGAACCACAGGAAGTGGACTTGCCTTTGTCTTTCAGGACGGTAACGCTATTCAGGGAAGCTGGCAGCGTGGGAGTATATTTGAACCATATATATTTAAAGATGGCAGCGGTAACATAATTTCATTTAACGGAGGTTCAACCTGGATAGCAATGGTTCAGAGTGCAGAAAAGGTCGGCTATAAATAGTCCAATTGGCCTAAAGTAATTCTCTGACTTTAATAATGACAGGTAAATTGAATATTAAAGTTTAAAGAAGCTTAAAATATGTTTAACAGCCATATTTTAATTCTATCGATGATATAAAGAATTCTAAAGAAGCCTTTTTTCTCCTTCAATCTTCTTTATATCAGTTATATCCTGACTGACCTCCAGGCAACCAATATATTCATCTTCATTATCATAAACAGGAAAGTATCTTATGTATATCATACGGTTATTTAAATTAATCCAGAACTCAGCTACTTTCCTTTTTTTAGCTTTAAAATCATCAAGTATTTGCTGTACTCTATCCAGACTTTTTTTAGGATGGCAGTTCTGCACCTTCAAGCCAATTATAGAGGGCGACCTTTTAAATATTCTGGTGTTCAGTTTATT
>DATBWS010000086.1:0-2065 GCA_036514675.1 Candidatus Hydromicrobium sp. | reverse complement strand
TTATTCCCAGCGATTCCCTGACTACCCGGTAAAGTAATTCTTTGTCGGCTACTGCAACAAATCTCCAGGGCTGCCTGTTGGATGCTGATGGTGACAGTCTGGCCGCTTCGATTATTTTCATGATCTTTTCTTTTTCCACGGACCGATCCGTAAATTTTCGCACGCTGCGTCTCTTTTTTATCACTTCAAATATCTCAGCCATAATAACTCACTTCAACCATAATATCTTGCCTTATACATTATGCCTAATTTCGCCTATAATAACCTGCTTCACCTATAACCCTCACTTTTTTAAGGTTCGACGACTTTCCCCATGAAAAGAATGCTTCCGCTCCTGTCATCGGAAATTGTAAAGAAGAAAGGTCTGTTTACTATAAATTCTACTATCTCTGTTGGTTCCATTGTAGATTCCTCCATCTCAACCACTGTAGCAGCAGCTGCCTCGCTTCCTTTCTCGTTTACTTCGATAACAGCTTTATGTAGCACCCGGGATATGAATATACCGGGACTTATTCCACTGAAATCTGCTTCCAGGCTGAAAGCTATTCCCATACCCAGATTAGTGAGTACGTCATTTATTAGCTTCACCCCGTACTCCATCTTATATTTGGGCATAACAAGGGAAACTTCCGTGCCGGAAAACGATTGCCTTATCTCATTCCAGCTCCCTTCATCCAGAGATTCGATAACCGAATCGATCTCCACTCCCTCGTCAGGTAGGATTATATACATAGCCATCTTCTCCTGCCCGTAGGGAAGCATTACTGCTGAGAAACCATCACCGTCGAAATATGCAAAATTCCCTTTCTGACTCATCATCGGAACTTTCTTTATTGTTCCATCAAGAAGATAAAAATCATCGTCAGCTGTCATGCTTTCTTCAAAGGGATAAGTCCAGTTTCCTTTAAAATAAATGGCATTTATAAGATACATCACTGCATCGGGAGGAATGACGTCCAGCATCTTTTCGATCTTTTCCTTTGTAGCATCCTCTATCCAGTCATTTATGGTATCCAGTGCTTCCGGAGCGGCAAAATCGATTTCATTTACTTCTGACGAGTAGTATTTTTTATTTCTATCAATAAAATCCTGATTGACTTCGTATCCCAGCTTATACCATATCGAATTTGCAATGGACAACTCTATATCACTGTCTGCATTCTTTATGCTTACCAGAAGATCATGAAATCCGGAATTAAGCTCCTCAAGGTCAAACTCGTTAAAACCCAGAGCTTCGGCCATAGCAAGATTTGTATCACCAACTGCGCCATTATATGTCATCGCCAGAGCAAGAAGTATCGAAAGAGGAGATATGAATATATTGCTGTCCTCATCTTCTGCAGCAAGTTCTTTAAAGATGTTGAACCCGAATCCTGTATTGGCTTCAACAAGATTTTTATCCGTGGATCCTGCTATTTCATCAGACTCCTCTGTTGAAATCTCCTCTACCTCTCCTGCTTCCTCATCCCCTTTTCCGCCACATGCTGTAAGAAGCGGTGCATTGAAAAGAAAAATGGTCAAAACCAGAATAACAAGAATTGAAATAAGTTTACTTTTTTTCATAATAACTCCCTGGTCATTCTTATAAATCTTTTTATATAAATCTATAATATATATACGATAGACAACCGAAATTAAACAAGGTAGAAAAAGAATCAATAAATAATCCTACCTAGTAAGCGTTCCCGTTTACTTCCAGCTTTAAACTGGTTTCTCCTGCTTTAAGGAAAATCTGTTTCTTTTCCACCTGGGCCGGCTCAAAACCATCAAGAGGAATAATTTTTGTCTGGGACACACTGTCATCGGCAAAAAGGGTTGTAAGTGTGATTGACCCGCTGAAGCTCGAAACGCTATTTATATTTCTAAATTCGACCTGTAAACTTACACCGTTTATGATTTCATATGAAAAAGATAGGACGCCCTCTATGTTTTCGCCATCAACCTTCGTCTTTTCGATAAGAGAATAGGTCTTATCAAAACTTATGGGTTCTCCCTGATCTGCTTCCATGCCTAAACCGGATCCTTCGGCACTCTCTTCCTGGGCTTCTCCGGCAACTTCTTCTTC
>DATBWS010000085.1:0-3444 GCA_036514675.1 Candidatus Hydromicrobium sp. | reverse complement strand
AGGTTCTTCAACTTCCTTAACATCTGTTCTCTGCAAATTTCTTATCTCCAGAGCTATTTTTTCCAGAGTAGCTCCGCAAATTGCCAGAGCTGAAATCAACTGTGCATGCCTGTCCCTTTGAAGGATCTGGGTGGACGCAGGAGATGGTTTCAAGCCCAGAATATCACAGACCTTTTTCTCGATTTCGGGGGAAGTATTGGCATAAGTACCTACAGCGCCGGATATTTTCCCATATCCAATATTCTCCCTGGCCTGTTTCAGTCTTTCCAGGTTTCTTGCCATCTCAAAAGCATATATGCAAAATTTAAATCCCAGGGTGGTTGGTTCTGCATGGATACCATGAGTTCTGCCCACCATAACCGTATGGCTGTATTTTTTGGATTGGGATTTTAAAATATCCAATAGCCTTTTGATTTTACTTTCAATTATATCTATTGCTTCAAGCATCTGAAGTGAAAGAGCGCTGTCCCCGATATCCGATGAGGTCAAACCATAATGAAGGTATTTGGATGAATCCCCGATATAAGAAGATACATTGGTAAGAAAAGCAATAACATCATGATGTGTCTTATTCTCAATCTCATTTATTTTTGAAATTTCAAACTTTGCTTTTTTATCTATATCATCTGCAGCTTTTCTGGGAATGATACCCAGATCTGCCTGTGCTCCGGCTACTGCTTTTTCAATTTCAAGCCACTTCCCGAATTTATTTTCTTCACTCCATACAGCACCCATCTCTTTTGTTGTATATCTGGGAATCATAACCGCTCCTACTGGTAAAAACATTAATAGAAATCACTTACATATTTTCTATCTATATAATAAGGTAAATAAGTAATATGGACTACATTAATTCTTCTAATATTTTTTCCCTGAAAGTCTGGTAATTTTTTGGATCATTAAGATCCAGCAACTCTTCACCGCAATCAAAAAAGACCTGATCGTAATCCTTCAGACAAATATCAGAAATTTCTAAAAGCCATTTATTGTTGAGCTTCCAGCTTTTCAAATCACTTAACCAGTTTTTTTCGCCAGCGGGTAAATTATTTTTTATAAAATAATCAAGCTTTCTGGATTTTTTTGAAACCTGCAGTAAAAAATCAACTTTATCGGTTAGAGATGAAATATTCGCTATGCTTAAATCCCTATCACCAGCCACTAATATCTCCCTTGACAATTTTGTATTTTATTTCTCTTTTATAAAATATAGATATTGCATTATCTCAAATTTATTTTTAAAAATTAAATAATCCAACACTGTTACAGTAAATATTTACTTCAAATAATCACTTAGAAAATCTGCTACTTCTTCTTTATCTGCAATTTCCCAGCTTATGTCATCTATATTAGCTGATTTTGTAGGTATTGTAATCTGATTCATATCCTTACTTGAAAATAATAACACAAATCCTATAGAACCAAAATCCCATATCGTAAAATCAGATCTGGTTTCTTCGTTCAGAACTTCGATAATCCGGGGAGCTTTGGAAACTATAGAAAAATTAAGCTTCTGTCTTATTATTTCGCCCAGTAAATACTTCTGTCTGTCTACTCTATCAAGATCAGCTCTGGCTGTTGACCTGCATCTTGCAAATGACAAAGCTTCTTCACCGTTCATGGTATAAGTCCCGGGATTAAAGTCCGCCCCGGATAAGGGGTCATGAAGAGGTTCTTCTACTGTTATCTCAATTCCTCCCAGTATATCGATTATTTTCTTAAAACCATTGAAATTTACAACCATTACCCTATCAACTTCGATACCGGTTAGTTTATAAATCTCCTGCTTGATCATTTCATCTCCGCCATATTTATAACCTGCATTGATTTTATTCCACCCATGACCTTCCAGTTCTACCCGGGTATCCCGGGGAATAGAAATAAGGCTGTCTTTCTTTCCCCAGCTGCTGACATGGTAGATTATGATGGTATCGGTCAAGCTTTTAAACTCATTGCTATCTTCTCTTTCGTCCATACCCAGAAGTAGTATATCTTTTCCACCCGGATTTAAATTTATAATAGAGATAAGCAGGAATACCAGAACGACCAGTATAAAAATAACCAGTATGGTAATAAAACAACCCTTAGTTTTGCTCATATCTTATTTATTTTCCGTATCCTTGAAAATTACTTATATTCTGCATATCCGGTGTGAGATAAATAATACAGAGTGTGCAGTAATTTTTCAATAGGATCAGTCGTTTCAATTCTTACACCTGGAGGAGTTTTAATGGGAACTGAAGTATAGTTTATTACTACTTTAACACCGGCTTCAACTAAAATATCTGTGACTTTTTGTGCAGAGCCAGGTGGAACTGCCAGTATTGATATTTCTATGTTCTTCTTTTTAAATATATCCCTGGCCTGGTTTATATCCAGTACTTCAGACCCTGATATAACTTTGCCTATCACTTCCGGATTATTATCAAAAACATTTTCTATCTTAAACCCGAACCTTTCCAGCATCTTATATTTTAGAATCGCCTTGCCCAGATTACCTGCACCAATTAAAGCAATACGAACTGATCTACTATAACCCAAAATCTTATTGAATGATTTAATGAGGTCATCAATATTAAATCCGACACCCCTTTTACCTTTTATCCCAAAATATATTAAGTCTCTTCTTACCTCTGCACTATTAATCCCCGTATTTGTGCTTATATCCCTGGAAGTTGCAGTTCTCTTACCAAGCTCTTTTAACTGCACTATGTATTTTAAATATTGAGATAATCTTAAAATAACGCCTTCAGAATATATTTTCTCTACCATCTGTAAAACTCATTCCTTATAATTCCTTATAGAAAAGCTCTAAATAAAACTTTGTAGCATAATTGTAACAGGATAACCGGTCTTTTACAAGAATCCTAACATCAATAAAGAAGGGACATTCAATCGTTTGTTCTAAAATTATAGATACCATTTTCCCTTATGAAAGTATTACCGCAATTTTTACATTCGATTCTATTTTTATCAAAAAGAAGAGATGCTTCCCCACAATAATTACAGATTAAAATATCTTCAAGATTCATCATCTTATTTCTGCTTATACCTTCAGACCCTGGTTTATTTAAAATACTCTTTAAGAAAATACTGGGACCCAGAAGGGTAAAGGAAAAAAACTTCTGATAAATTCTTTCAAGGAATAAAAGAGTTTTCGTACCTGGAAATCTCTTTAAGAAACCAAGCCTGAAGTTGGAAACGCTTATTGATTTCTTTATCGTAAAATTCCTTTTTGTCAGAAGAGTTGATATGTATCCAGGGTGAAAATTCAGTATGGTCTCACCTATCTGGGAAGGTTTCAGCTTAAAGGGAGAGGTATCCATCCTGCCTGCAAAAGACCTTAATATATTTTTAAAATTCCTTTTATTGGCAAACTCTAAAAAATATAATCCTTCATGCTTGAGTATTCTTGCAACCTCATCAAAATATTTTTCAGGATTATCC
>DATBWS010000084.1:0-3151 GCA_036514675.1 Candidatus Hydromicrobium sp. | reverse complement strand
GAACATATTGTCAATTTAATATTATAAATTAATTTGATTAATTATTATTAATTAGAGAGGCCCTATTAGCCGGTGCTTCCGAAACCAGCTTCTCCCCTGCTGGTTTCATCCAATTGTTTAACTATTTTTAATTGAACTTCTTCAACTCTTAGGATCACCATCTGGCAAATCTTATCTCCTTTTTTTATATGGAAAGTGTTATTTGGATCAAGATTTATAAGAATGGCACAGACCTCTCCTCTATATGCGGAATCAATAAGTCCGGGAGCATTAACCATACCTATCCCGTTTTTTAAAGCAATACCTGACCTTGGCTGAACAAAACCGGCATAACCCTTTGGTATAGATACTTTTATTCCGGTGGGTATCTTTTTTCTATCAAACGGTTTTAATTCACAGTCAACTGTACTATAAAGATCCAGTCCGGCATCGCCAGTATAGGCATAACGGGGCACAGGAATTGATTTATCAAGTACTTTTATTTTAATTGTTATCATCTCTATATAAAAATACTATTTAAAATGTTCTCTAAAATATGATTAATATGAGTATGATCAATATTTAATTCTCTGGAATATCTTTAAATTATACAAATTATACTATTCAAATTCGATTATAGGAATAATTATAGTTGAATTTCCAGGAATATAATCAGAAGAATCTATATTATTTATTCTCTTAATTTCACTTACAAATTTTGATTTGGTACTATTATTGGAATATTTATCTGCGAGTTCGTTTAAATTGGTTTCATGTTCCAGACTTACTCTGGTATATTTGATTGTGCTTATGCCGGTAAATTTATATCTATTATAGTAGAATGCGGTTATAACCAGAAATACAACTATTATTATAAGAATATATAAAAATATTTTTTTTAAATTTATTTTAATCATTTCCAACTGTTCTTACCTCTATATTGAATTGTTTATTTAATAATATTCAGTTATTTTTATAATCACATATACCAAACATATGTTCGTTATAATAATATAACCAAACATATGTTCGTGTCAATAGAAAATTAAATAATTTTTATTTTTCTCAAATACTATTCAATTTTTATATAACTTTTTTTAGTTATTTGTTAGAATAGAAAATAAATCAATTAAATCATATAGTCCCCTACACGACTGTAATTATATTAGGCATCAAATATAAAAAGGAGGAACAATGGCAGAAATTCATTATGATAAAGATATTGATATGAATATATTAAAAGGAAAAAAAATAGCAATAATCGGATACGGAAGCCAGGGACATGCTCATGCTCAAAATTTAAAGGATAGCGGAATGAATGTTATTGTAGGAGAACTTGAAGGGAGCAAACCCTGGAACATGGCCATAGACAAAGGTTTTGAAGTTTATACTACTGATAAGGCTTCAAAAATGGCTGATATAATAATGTTTTTAGCACCGGACACAATACAGAAAAATATCTATTACAAATATATAGAGCCAAATCTTGATAAAGGAAATATACTCTGCTTTGCCCATGGTTTCAATATTCACTTTAATCAGATTATTCCCAGAGAAGATATTGATGTCATCATGATAGCCCCAAAGGGACCAGGTCATATTGTAAGAAGAATGTATAAAGAAAACAGCGGAGTTCCTGCAATTATTGCAGTTTATCAGGATTACTCAAAAAAGGCCAAGCAGTATTGTCTTGCCTATGCAAAAGCGCTGGGTGCCGGAAGAGTGGGAATAATCACCACTACCTTTAAAGAAGAAACAGAAACAGATCTTTTTGGAGAACAGGCTGTTCTTTGCGGAGGTACAACCGAGCTTATAAGAGCAGGATTTGATACCCTGGTTGAAGCCGGATACCAGCCGGAAATTGCATATTTCGAAGTATTAAGCGAATTAAAACTAATAGTAGATTTGATATATGAAGGTGGAATATCCTGGATGAGATACTCCATCAGCGACACTGCAGAATATGGTGATATGGTAAAAGGCAAAAAAATCATTACCGGTAAAACCAGAAAAAATATGAAAAAGTTACTTGAAGATATTCAAAGCGGCGCTTTTGCCAGGGAATGGATACTGGAAAACGAAGCCGGCCGGCCTGTATATAATGCGATCAAAGAAAAAGAAGAAAATCATCTTGTAGAAAAAGTGGGTAAAGAGCTCCGAAAGATGATGACCTGGATTAAAAAAGTGGAAGAATAAATAATAAATAATCAAAATGATAAAAAGCGAACCTATGTTTGCCTTTGGTTTGCTTTTTTGTTATAATGATTACAATTAAAAAATATTTAATTATTTTAATAAATTATGGATAAGAATATCAGCGCCAGACAGGAAAGAATATTAAAATTTATCAATAAAAAAATCAAAGAATCCGGGTATCCGCCCTCCGTCAGAGAAATAGCCCAGGCAGTTAATCTAAGCTCCTCGGCGACAGTTCATTCTCATTTAAAGAAACTTGAAGAAAAAGGATATCTTAAAAGAAATCCATTCAAACCGCGTGCCATTTCTGTATTTTCCAGGCAGGAAGACGAAAAAATCGATCGCGGATTTAACAATCTGGTATATGTTCCTGTAGTTGGAAATATAACAGCCGGAAGACCTATTCTAGCGGATGAAAACATTGAAGATTATTTTCCTCTTACATCAGACTTTGTAAAAGGGAAAAAAGAAGTATTTATTCTTCATGTGAGAGGAGACAGTATGGTTAATGCCGGTATACTTGACAGGGATTATATTGTGGTAAAGAAACAGGATAATGCCATAAACGGGGAAATAATCGTAGCCTTGCTGGAAGACGAGGCAACAGTAAAAAGATTTTTTAAAACTGATAAGAAGATAAAATTAATGCCTGAAAATGATTATATGGAACCGATTGTAGTAAATGATGTAAAAATACTCGGAAAAGTAATTGGGGTAATTAGAAAATATTTTTAAACAATATTGGCTTCTCTGCTCTCTCTTCTTCTGTATATGTATCGTGATAATATGGAGCAATATCTTGAATTCACATGCAAGTTTAATATGGTGCAGTCTACTAAGTTCCTGCGTCTCAGAACCTGGCAGTTATCATAAATAAAAGAAATAAGTTTATTCTCATTATAAGGGATCTTAACAACTATATCTAAATAATGTTTTTCAATTATTTTTTTTATTCTGGAATATAGTTCATTAAACC
>DATBWS010000083.1:0-5681 GCA_036514675.1 Candidatus Hydromicrobium sp. | reverse complement strand
GATTTTTAAGGTATGCGCTAGGCTTGTCACCTCCGCCATTCGCCCCGAACCAGCCAAATGCTGGTTTTTATACCACTGGTGAGTTTTTATTCTATCTTTTTTATTTTTAAATTCAATAGGTACTTTTTTAAAATTATTCTTTCACACTCATAGCGTAGATGTGGATTATAGTTATAAATATAAGTTTATTTTACTTTAAGGTTTTTAATTTCTATTAATTTTTTTTTAACGGAAGATTGTATTCTAGAGTCCGGGATTTTTCCAATCCATTTGCTAGCTTTCTTAAAGCTAAATGATTTAGGGAAATACAATTCCGGAAAGTAACTAAACTGTTTTTTCTTTCTGGAAGAAAGGTAAAGACTATCGATTAATGCTTTTTCCGGCTCTGCTACAAGGAAGCTGCCATTTCCTTCATACCAATCAAACCCATCAAAAAATGAAGGTGATATTTGATGTATAAAAAATGTTCCTACTTTTGTATGAATTTTTTTTGTATGAATTGTTGAAGCCAAATTTATTTCCTGGGGAATTTGTTCAATTATTCCATACAGGTGAAGTGCGCTTATGAAAGAAACATAAGCCCTGTTTTTTGGTAGTAAAAAAGGAATTATACCGTAAGGGCTTAGCCTTTCATTTCCAGTTTCTGCCCAGATACCTCTAGCTACTTTAAAAACAAGTCCTTTCCTTTCGAGGATGTTAAGCATTTGCGAAGCGTTAGATAATGAACTATCAGAAAGCATTGCCGCTTCACGTGTAGTAAATACAGGTCTATTTAGTTTTTTAGCAAATGTTAAAATAGACTGTCTAACCATATTTATTCATTAATCCCTCTATCAAGCTTGCTACCTTTAGTTTGATTTCATCCCAAAAAAGCGTTGTACCATAAATAACTTGTTCGTCAGGTGGTAAAAATGAAACTACTCTATCACGATACTGCTCAAACGTGACAGAAAATAAATTTTCATATGCTTTTTCTATTTTATCTTTCTTCAGATTTTTTGATTCGATTATTTCAGAGCTTGTATATTGAGGACTTAAAATATATAAATCAAAAATATCTCTTGCCTGGACTACAGGCCTGGAGGCAAGTGCGATTATTTTTTGTATAGTGGTAGATAAAGCATCGTAATGCGGTACTATAAGAGGAATTAATTTATAAGTACGCAATATAGAATCCAGAACAGAATGAACTAGTATTCCATCCTTCATACTTCTTCGTGAGAATTCAATCTTAGTAAAAAGATCTTCTCCGGCAAATGTTGTCAAATGAATTTTAAATCTTTGAGTTGTTTCAGTCTGTTTTGCTTTTGCCATGTCTGGAATAGAAACTCTTTGGATACCATAAGGTCTTAAATTATAAATAAAAGTCTGCGTAATAAGTATTTTTAGTACTATATCTTGAAGAACTTCCACCCTCATGTCCGACAGGTCAAGATCCATATCTTCAGAGTATCTTATGCTGCCAAAGAAAAACCGCATATTTACTCCACCTTTTAAGGCATAGTGTTTAGGATCAGCCTTACGGCCAAACCATCTTAAAAACTCTAGATGAAATACTTCTATTTGTTGCAATGAATTATACATAATTATGTATTTTAGTTTAGTTATCAATAAATTACAATACATAATTAATTTTCTACAATTCTATATGACCAAATTGTTCTCACCATGGTTAAATAAATATTTTACCTAATAAAACTAAATAACCGCTTTTATTTAACTAAACTTTTTATTAATTAAAACTTTCTGTTTAAATCTTTTTCTAACATAAAAAAATCCGGTATTATACCGAGCTCTTTTATTTAAATAACTTTGATTTTCTTTTTAAAAAATAAGCAAAATCAATTAAAAATAGGAGAAAATGAAATAGCTATCTAAGATAATTAACCGATATAAAAAGATTTATGGTATAATACAAACAGTTTTAAAGGGATGTTGTTGTATAATTATTAATAAGAAAAGCATGCATTTTTTTGGTTTCCCTCTAAATCAAAATCAGCATTTTTTATTATCTATATTATTCATTTCTTTATTTCTTAAGAAAATTATTAAAGATGAAAGGAAATTATATTGAATAAAAGATTGTTTATAGGTAATCTCAATTTTTCTATAACAAATCAAGATTTAAAAGAATTATTTTCCGGTGAATGCAGTGTTACTTCTGTGCAAGTAATTAGGACGCTTGAAGGTAAATCAAAGGGCTTTGGATTTATTGAAATGGAAACAGAGGAGGCAGCTGTAAAAGCTATAGAAAAATTTAATCAGAGCAGTTTCAGAGACAGAATCATTCTGGTCATTGAAGCAAAATCCCAAGCAAATAGGACCTTTGGTGAAAATAACAGACGATATAAACGCAATATAAACTCCTATAAAGACCTAAATTCTAAACTTAGAAGTTTGAGGAAAAGGCGTTAATTGCTTTGATTTTGATTTCTACAATATATTGCCTTTTATTTTTTTAATCTGACAAATCTTCCCGTGGGAACTACAGTTATTTTAGTTTTACTATCTTGAGAAATTCTATTATCCAGATATTCCTGGATATCATCTATCTTTTTAAAACCCATTTTCTCGGTTTCATTCCCACTGAAATCCGAATAAAGCAAAACATCGGCTTTAGTCAGAAGCCTGGATATGGCCACTGCCTTATGTCCGCCCAGCACAAACTTTTTCTTTAGCCTCTCACTTAAGCATGCATAATCCCTGCAGTCAGCCATCCACTTTTTAAATATATCATCACCATATCCTTCGCAGCAGGAAGCCACTAAAATTATAGTTCCATTTTCAGCTACTATATCCTTAACATTTTCCAGAGCCTTATGTGACTGGTATAAATTCATATCCTTCGGGTATCCGCCCTGAGAAGTTATTACTATATCCGTGGTATCCTGGACTTCCCTTCCATATATGGAATCGTATTTTTTTATACCTTCAAGGTAAGCTTCATTATTCTTTCCCGCTACTGCGTCAATTATATTTTTTTTATCATCCAGTATCACATTAAAGATGAACCCGATACCTGCCAGTCTTCCCGCTTCTTCCATGTCCTGCCTTACCGGATTATTAAAAAAATTACCCGCAGAAGCTCCTTCTTCGAGCATTAAAGAATGGTTATATTGAATCGAATTTCTGGTGCACATCCCCGGTAAAACTGCCTTTGCTCCACCGCTGTAGCCGGCAAAGTAATGATATTCAATATTTCCGGTAGCAATCAGAAGATCTTTCCCCAGCGCTTTTTCGAAAATCTCTACCGGAGTCCCACGAGAGGTCTGCCCGATCAGTTTTGAATTTGAAACATCCGAATCTATGGTTTCTATATTGTCGTAAATATAATCGCCAACAAGCTTTCTTTTTTCTTCTTCGGTATGTTTACGATGGTTCCCCAGCCCCAATATGACCACAATATTTTTATTTTCTATGCCACCTTTGTTTAATTCTTCTACAAGCCGGGGCAAGAATTTATAAGACGGACAGGGCCTCGTTATATCACTTACAATAATGCAGGCACTTTTTTTTCCGCAGGAAAGCCCGGATAATTTTTCTGATTTTACCGGAGCTTCCAGAGCCTGTGCGATAGTTTTATCTTCGTTCAAATCCAGATTCCCGGGCTCCACTGAAATAATATCCTGTATATTTTTGTCCGGTATGTTTATTTCTATATTATCTTTTCCAAAAGGTATTTTTATTCTCATACCCTGTTCTCATAGCCTGTTTTCTACAATCTCCCTGGATTTTCTTTCTATAAATTCCAAATCTACTTTGCCACGCGTATTACCGGTCTCAAAGGCAGCTTTGGCTACGCTTACGGAAACAGCAGGAAGAATCCTTTTATCAAAAGGCTTGGGAATAATATAGTCTTCACTCAAGTTATCTTGTGCAATTTCTGAAATTGCTTTTGCCGCCGCGAGTTTCATTTCAATGTTTATTTCTATCGCTTTTGCATCCAACGCTCCCCGGAATATCCCCGGAAATGCCAGTACATTATTGACCTGATTGGGGTAATCGCTCCTGCCGGTAGCTATAATTTTAACGCCGCATTCCCTGGCAAGCTCCGGTTTAATTTCAGGTTCGGGATTGGCCATAGCAAATATGATAGGATTTTTTTTCATCTTTTTAATCATTTCAACAGTCAGAACATTCGCTGCCGATACTCCGATGAATACATCGGCATCTTCCAATGCACAGGACAGATCCCCTTTTATATTATTTAAGTTAGTAAATTCTACCAGCTTCTGTTTGGCGGTATTTAAGCCTTTCCTTTCCTTGCATATTATTCCTCCGCTATCGCATATAATGATATTGGTCACACCGATGTAATTTAATAAATTCATAATAGAGGTACCGGCCGCTCCTGCCCCGTTTATAACTATTTTTATCCCGGTTATATCTTTTCCATAAATCTTAAGGGCGTTAAACAGTCCGGCCAGGGTTACAATGGCGGTTCCATGCTGGTCGTCGTGGAAGATAAGCATATTTGTTTCTTTCTTCAGCCTGTCCTCAATCTCAAAACATCTGGGTGCCGCAATGTCTTCAAGGTTTATTCCAGCAAACGACGGCTCCAACATTTTTACGGTGCTGACCACTACTTCGTTATCCTGACTGTCTATACATAGAGGAAATGCAGATACTCCCCCGAATTGTTTAAATAACACACATTTACCTTCCATTACCGGAAGCGCTGCTCTGGCTCCTATATTTCCAAGACCCAGAACCGCTGAACCATCAGATACTACCGCAATCATATTGCCTCTGGAAGTATAGGTATTTAATTCCTCAGGGTTTCTGGCAATCACACGGCAGGGTTCCGCAACCCCCGGAGAATAGGCAAGGGATAGGTCATGTTCGCTCGCGGTTTTTACCTTGCTTATTACATCAATCTTGCCCGCATTTTTTTTATGCATTTCCAGTGCTTCTTCGTAAATATTCAACCGATTTCCACCTTACTTTATCAAGTTTTATTAATTTAATTCTAACACTTATTTATATTTATAATACTAGCTTTTGTGTACAATTTTATTAATGGCAAATTATAACATATAATAATATGCATGGAATATTTCGCAGATACAGATATCGGAAAATACAGAAAACAAAATGAAGATTATTTTTATGCCGAAAATAACCTGTTTATTGTAGCTGACGGCATGGGAGGACACATAGCAGGAGAAGTTGCAAGCAGAATTGCTGTTGAAACTTTTACAGAAAATTTTAGTAGAAGCCTGAAAGATAAAATTAAAAAAACCTCATCTATTAAAAAAACAGATAATTTAACTCCCCCACATATAAAAGAATTACTGCTTGGTAGTATTCGAATTGCCAACAGAGAAGTATCTAATGAAGCAGCCTCAAATTCCGGGTATTACGGCATGGGAACTACCTTTACCGGATGTTATATCCAGGAGCGCAAAGCATACATAATTCATGTGGGTGACAGCAGACTCTATATCAAAAGAGGCAGTGAATTTAACCTTCTAACTTCCGACCACACTATCGTGGGGGATCTATTCAGAAGAGGGGAAATAAGTTATGATGACACTTTCAATCACCCCCAGAGAAATTACCTCACCAGGGTTCTCGGGGTTGTGGAAGATATAGATCCTGACTTCAGTTCTCACGAAGTCCTGCCGGAAGATATACTTCTTATATGTTCCGATGGTCTTAACTCCATGCTAAAGGATGAA
>DATBWS010000082.1:0-3597 GCA_036514675.1 Candidatus Hydromicrobium sp. | reverse complement strand
AAAAATTATATCAAATAAAAATTGCTATTCGGATTCTTCCATATTCTTCTTTAATTTTTCTGCATATTTTCCTGCCTGTTTTTTGACTTCTGCAGTTTTTTCGTTAATAAATCCGCATGTCTTACTGCAGCATTCTTCCATCCGTTCCTTTAATATTTTCCGGGTTTCTTCACCCTTACGGGGCGCAATAAGAATACCTGCCAGGATACCCAGTCCGAAAATAAGCAGAGTGCAACTAAAGGTATTGCAACTTTTCATATTATTTTTGCTCCTTCCCGGCTCTTCTTCTTTTTCTCGCCTTTATAACACGCCATACTATGAGTAATATTATTCCTATTAAAATCCATACCGGTGAGGTTATAATTAATATTACTACCAAGCCATTGAATACATTGACCGCCCCTCTTAAGCCTCTCTTTAATGCCTCGACAAACCCCCATCCGGCAACAGTTATAGGTTCGGGTTCATGGAAGAAAACATCAATGGTAGAAAAAGATACCAAATCGTCCAGATATTGCATTCTTCCCTTGATTATTTCAATCTGCTCCTGAACGACACTCAATTCTCTCTGTACTTCTAAACTGTCACTGACTTTCTTTGACTCCTTCATTAAATCCAGAAGGACTTCCTCCTGAGCTTTGTAGTTTCTAAGCCTGCTTTCAAGATCGGTGTATTCCTGTGTCACATCCTGCCCGGAGCCTGAGGTACTTTTAACCTTGCCCATTTCTTTGACCTTATTTAAAATAGAACTATATTTATTGGAAGGAATTCTTATAGTTATGCTTCCACTGGTCAGATTGCCCTCGGAATCAGAAGAACTCTGGCTATTTGAAACAAAGCCGCCATTTTGCTCTGCCAGATTGGTGAGTTCGAACAGTGTACTTTCAAATTTCCCCTCTTCAATCTCAAGCTCAATATAAACGTTTTTAATAACTTTCCTGTCACCAGCAACTAGAACTTCGCCGTACTGGATTTCAGTATCAGCTGCAGCCTCTTCTTCAACAGCAGCTTCATCTGCTGCTCCTTCGGCTTGAGCTTCTTCCATTGCTACCATTTCTTCTCCTCTGGAAGATACCTCTCCCGTTTCCACTTCTGGCGATTCTGCCTTGAAGCACCCTGTAAAAGTCATCCCGAATATCAGAATGCTTAATGATAAGATGAGCACTAACTTAAATGACATGCCTTTGATTTTCATTTATACCTCCATTATTTTAAAATTATACAATACGATATTATAATTATAACCTATTCCATAGTACTTATTAATGAATATTGCTTTTAATATTTTAAACACCTGCAATAAACTTTCTTTAAATAGATTAAATTCATAATATATATTCGTATAATAGCAGCAATATTTAAGGTAATTACAGCAAATACTTTTAAATATAAATCTTACTTCCTTTTATAGTTGTTTACCAGATACCGGTTCTTATATACTCATCTATAGCTGCAGCTGCACTCTTACCGGCACCCATTGCCAGTATGACCGTAGCTGCACCGGTTACTATATCTCCACCGGCAAAAACGCCTTTTATATTCGTTTTCCCGGTTACCGCTTCAGCTTTTATATTTCCCCACCTGGTAAGATTTAGATGTGGAACCGTAGAAGTTAGAAGTGGGTTTGGCCCCTGTCCTATAGCCATCACTACTACGTCAATCTCTATATCAAATTCCGATCCCTCTACCGGTAAAGGTCTTCTCCTGCCTGAGTCATCAGGCTCTCCCAGTTTCATTTTAATACATCTTATCTTATCCACCCAGCCATCTTTTCCTATTATTTCAACCGGATTGACCAGCAGTTTAAATTCAATTCCCTCTTCTCTTGCATGCTCTATTTCTTCATCTCTGGCGGGCATCTCTTCTTCACTCCTCCTATATATCAAATATACCTTTTTTGCTCCCAGCCTTTTAGCAGTCCTGGCAGAATCTAAAGCTACATTACCTCCGCCTATTACTGCTACACGAAGCCCTTTGACGATAGGAGTATCACACTCAGGGAACCTGTAAGCTTTCATTAGATTTGACCTGGTGAGATATTCGTTTGCCGAGTAAACTCCGTTCAGGTTCTCGCCGGGGATTCCCATAAAATAAGGGAGACCTGCACCTGTGGATACGAAGATTGCTTTAAATCCCTTCTTAAATAAATCATCTATGGTCAAAATTTTACCTATTACCATATTTACTTCAATCTTTACTCCAAGGCTTTTCACATAATCTATCTCTTTTTGTACTATCTCTTTAGGCAGCCTGAATTCGGGAATACCATAAACCAGAACACCTCCCGTTTTATGCAGTGCTTCAAATATAGTGGCCTGATAACCCATTCTGGCCAGCTCAGCCCCACAGGCAAGACCGGCCGGGCCTGACCCGATTACTGCAATTTTTTCCTTTGTGCACTTTTTAGTAACTTCTGACCATGCGCATTCTTTGATCCCTTCCGCTATCCTTTTCATTTCCCTGTCCGCTACATACCGTTCAAGTCTTCCAATTGCTACAGGTTCATCTTTAATACCCAGTATGCATTCCTTTTCACACTGATCTTCCTGAGGGCACACTCTACCACACATAGCCGGAAGGCCGTTTTTCTCTCTTATCTTTTCCAGAGCCTCATCAAATTTTTTTTCCTGAATTAATTTAATAAAGCCTTTTATGTCAATTTCCACCGGACAGCCTTTTATACATTTAGGATTTTTACACTGGATACATCTGGATGCTTCACGAAGAGCGTCTTCTTCGGTATATCCAAGTGTAACTTCATTAAAATTTTCGATTCGCTTCTCCGGGTCCTGTTCAGGCATAGCCACCCGGGGAATCTTCTCTTTTTTAAATTCTTTTTTACTTATTTTCTCGGTCATCTTTTAAAATCTTTTAAAATATCCTTCCGGAATAACCGCATTTAATTATTACTGCGGCAGCTTACATTTATGTTTATAAAGATCAAAACACACGCCTTCATGATCACAATATATTTTTTGCCTCGAGAGTAATAGATTAAAATTTACCTGGTGTGCGTCAAATTCAGGTCCATCCACACATACAAATTTAGTCTTACCTCCCACTTCCACTCTGCATGCTCCGCACATCCCGGTTCCATCAACCATTATAGAATTAAGGGACACTATAGTCTTTATATTAAAGGGTCCGGTAACTTCTGCTACAGCAGCCATCATTAGAGCCGGGCCAATAGCAACCACTCTTGCAATATTCGTTTTTTTATCTGTTTTGCCGAATAAATTTCTCTCCAGATACTCTTTTAAAAACCCGGATACAAACCCGCGGTATCCTATGGAACCATCATCACTGCATATGTATAGTTCATCCGATGTATCCCCCACCTCTTCTTTTAAAATAAGAAGGTCTTTGCTCCTAGCACCAATAATAGAAATTATATAATTACCTGCGCTTTTTAGCTCCCTGGCTATGGAAAGCATAGGAGCCACTCCTACCCCTCCGCCAATACAGATCACTCTGCCAAAGTTTTTAATTTCGGAAGCATTTCCCAGTGGACCTACCACATCCTGTATACTATCCCCCTGCTTTAAACCGGCCAGCAGGGTGGTGGTCTTCCCCACTCTCATGGAAACTATGCTTACT
>DATBWS010000081.1:0-2828 GCA_036514675.1 Candidatus Hydromicrobium sp. | reverse complement strand
TATCTAAAAACACTTGGGATTTTTCAACTTCCCGTGACCCTTCACTAAAATATTTTATATTTTCATCAAGACCAATCAGATGAGAAAGTTCTGCTGCTTGCAGCAAAATATTAGATAGCCTATTATCATTTTTTTTAATTTTTCTCATTATGTCTTTAGCTAAACTGAATATAGCTTCGTTTTTACTTACCATGCCTAATATTATACCATTAAGTATAGGTAGTGGGGTGAACCCCATAGGCTAGACACGTTGTTAACTAAAAATAGTTAAGTTAGAATAACTGATGAGACTAGGAAGATTAAAGAGATAGGAGGTCTCATCAGATGAGAGTAAGAAGAACATTTACAAATGATTTTAAAAGAGAAGTAGTAGAGCTGGTAGTATCTGGTAAAGTAAGCCAGCTGGAGATATCGAGAAAATACAATATATCTCCTGTAGTAATTTCCAGGTGGAAGAGTGAGTACCACCAGGGTAAGTTCTTTGAAAACAGCAACCCTGATACCACAAGACTAGAGATCAAAGTAAGAGAGCTTGAGCGTCTTGTAGGAGAGCTAACGGTAGAAAACAGGACCTTAAAGAAAATCATTGAGCTTGTAGAGCCTCAAAAAAAAAGCAAGCAGCAGATATTTACATCCAAGGACTGGGAGAGGTCAAGAAAGGATGCAAAATGACAGAGCTGTCAAGATCGGGCTACTACTACAAGCCAAAAGCAAATAAAGATAAGGATAAGCCATTGCTGGATAAGATTAGGGCTATCGCCACAGAATTTCCATCTTACGGCTACAGAAGGATAACGGCAGAGCTAAGGCGCAAGGGTATTATGGTAAACCGCAAGAGAGTACACCGTATAATGCGAGTTAACGGCATTTTATGCTCTATTAGAAGGAAATACAGGGTAACCACTAACTCAAAACATAGCCTGATAAAATACCCCAATCTGATAAAAGACCTTACTCCTTCCAGACCTGATGAGCTATGGCACTCTGATATTACCTACATAAGGCTTGAATCCTCCTTTGCATATCTAGCAGCCATAATAGACGGCTTCAGCCGAAAAGTTGTGGGCTACGCCCTGGGTGGGACCCTTTCAGCAATGCTTACTATTGCAGCGCTTTCCGATGCAATAGGATCAAGGGATACGGGTAGTCTTGTCCACCATTCTGACCAGGGATATCAGTACTGCAGCAGAGAGTATGTAAAGATACTGAAAGAAGCCGACATCAAGATCTCCATGTCGGGCAAAGCCAATCCGTATGACAATGCAAAGATGGAGTCCTTTTTTAGGACACTTAAGGTCGAAGAAGTTTATATGAATGAATACAGGACATTTGAAGATGCACTAAATTCTATTCCATATTTTATTGAAGAGGTGTATAACAGGAAAAGATTACATTCTTCTCTGGGGTATATGCCCCCTGAAGAATTTGAACATAAATTTAATAAAAACAAGACTCATCAGTTGGTTCTGACTAGTTAAGTCCGTGTCCAACATTTGGGGGTCATATCATTTGTGATATTACTATAATGATCCTCCAAATTAAATATCCAGACCATAAACTCTCCAGGTAAAAGCGACTTTTCCCAGCCTGAAAATAGGATTTATTATATCCAGATTTATATCCGCCAGCTGCGAACCTGAAGCATATTTAAACCCCAGGTTCACTGCATCTTTGTTTATCTTGAAAAATACTTTAGACTCTATTCCTGCTTTCCTGAATTCTTTTTTAATCCCAAGCAGCAAAATTCTTAATCTTGTAAACCCATCAGTTTTAAGTTTCTTTTGAATTAAATTAAAAATTTTAATATCTCTGCTTAAATCTCTTAGATTAAAAAAATGTTTTGAAGGTATATGAAGCCATTTGCTGTCAAAATCCTCTATTACTTCATTTATATCGGGAAGGTTTACTGAGATTCCTATCGGTACATCATCTTTCTCTATGATGAATATTAAATCTTCAATCGATATTGCTTTTATACCAAGTGCCTGCAGATTAAATTCTGCATCTGTCATCCTGACCTGCTGGGGATGGTTTTCACTATTCCAGATGGTATTATAGAGTTCCTTTATTATTTTTATTTCATTTCTGTAATCTTGAAAATTTACGTTTCTTATCTTTATCTCATTGAGTGTTTTATGGTCTTTATTGGAAATCTTAAGCAGGACCCTTTCAACCCTGTCCATATAATCTCTGGAAATAATACTATCAGTAACCACACTATACCAATCATTTTCCTTGACTAATCCATATTCTTCAAAGATATCCTTATAATAGGGAGCATTATACGGTTCTAAAAAATACGGTTTATTTTCAAACCCGTCTATAAGTAACCCTATTTCACCTCCGGCATTAAATTTTGCGGGACCTATTATTTTTCTGCATCCATTTTTCTTTAGATAATCCACTGCCCTGTCAAGCAGCATCAACGCCAGATCCTTATTTTCAATGGATTCAAATAGTCCGAACCAGCCAAACCTATCATTGTATTTTTCGTTATAGTTATAGTCAATAAAAGACATTACTCTTCCGGCTGGCCTGCCGTCGTTATATGCAATAAAAAACTTGACTTGCGTATGGTCAAAAAACGGATTTCTACCAACAAATCCGGGCAACCTGAAAAATGTTGGATTAAGGGATTCAATTTCCTGGACAAACAAAGGATATATTTTATTTGATTCCCTGCTCCGGTACCAGTCTATAAAATAAGGAACGATTACGAACTCTTTTAATTTATTTAAGTTCAGGCTGTTAAAAGAATTCGGCTTATACTCACCAAGTTCTTTAATAAGGAACTTAGACATTTTTTCAACTTATAGAAATGCAAGTTT
>DATBWS010000080.1:0-7126 GCA_036514675.1 Candidatus Hydromicrobium sp. | reverse complement strand
GGCCAGTGTTTTTCAAGCACCTTGTTATAGCTGAGGTCAGAGTTGTCTTACCATGGTCCACATGACCTATAGTCCCTACGTTTATATGAGGCTTTGTTCGTTGAAATTTTTCTTTAGCCATAATATGTCCTTTCTTTATATTGAATTCTACAAAATTGGTAGCGGTGATTGGATTTGAACCAATGGCCCCACGGTTATGAACCGTGCGCTCTAACCACTGAGCTACACCGCCATTAAAATTTTATAAACACATTATCAATAAGAGTAATTATAGTTAATTTTTATTATTTTTAAAGTAAGGTTAAATTTTATAAAAGAAGATTTTACGTGTCAAATCTAATTAACAACCAGGTCAACCGATTTTCTTTAGACTGCTTAATATCCAGAACAATCTTATACCTGTCTTATATAAAACTAAGAAAAAATATTTTAGCAAAAACAAAGTACAGGATAAATTGAAAAAACGTATACCATTGTTAATTATGATTGAAATTTGGTCTAAATCGAAAAACTGAATTTTTTATTTTTAATAAGTTTGGTACAGGCATCTACCACTTCTGAATCATACAGTTTGCCTCTACCCTTATTAATTTCTTCCAGGGCTTTATTCACACCCAGAGAGGGCCTATAAGGCCTGTGGGAAGCCATAGCTTCTACTACATCAGCCACTGCAAGTATTCTAGCTTCTAAAATAATATCCTTACCTTTGAGGCCGCCTGGATATCCTGAGCCATCGATTCTTTCATGATGTTGAAGCATAATATCAGCTATAGGCCAGGGGAATTCCACTCTGCTTATCATATCATGACCCAGCTGTGCATGGGTTTTAATCATATCATATTCTATCTCTGACAATCTTCCCGGTCGGGTTAAAATAGATGTGGGCAAGTTTATTTTCCCTATATCATGAATTAATGCCGCTATTCTTATTGATTCCATCATATCACTATCTAAACCCATCTCCGTTGCTATTGCAGTGGCCAGAGATGCTACTCTTTTTTGATGACCGGAAGTATAAGGGTCTCTGATCTCTATAATAGAAGCCAGAGTATTAATAATATCATTTAAAGTTTTATGTAACTTCCGATAACTTTCTTTAAGCTTTTCCTCTGTTATTTTACGTTGTGTTATATCCCTGACTATTCCTTCATAATAAACAGGCTTTCCGTCCTTATAGATTACTCTTGAATTAATCTCTACTGTTATTATAGATCCATCTTTCTTTTTTAGCTGGGTCTCAAAAATCCTATTCCTCTTATTCGGTGCCGGCCTATCTTCCTTTCTGATATATAACTGTGTGGGGATATCTATTGCAAGTAGCTCGTCTTTGTTATCATAACCCAGCATCTTTATAAGAGATGGGTTGGCATCAATATATTTTCCCTCAAATGTTGTCCGATATATACCGTCAAGAGAATTCTCAAATAATGAACGGTAGCGTTCTTCACCTTCTCTTATCTTCTCCTCGGCTTCTTTAATATCAGTTACATCTACCAGTAGTTCTCTTATCCCGATTATTTTACCCTCATCATTTAAAATATAATCAGGATAGGTTATAACAGGAAGGGTTGAACCATCTTTTCTTTTTATAGTATAAATAGACCTTGTTAACTCTTTTCCTTTAAGGAGTTCACTAAAATTAGCTATAAGCTTGCACCTCTCCTCAGGAACTATTACTTGCTTTATATTAATCCCTTTATCTATTTCTTCTTTTGTATAACCGGTCTTCTCAAATGCTTTTTTATTAGCATAAATAATTTTACCATCTCGATTTACTTCAACTATTATTTCATTTAACTTCTCTGCCAGTTCCCTATGCTTTCTATTACCATTACCATCAAATATAGATTCTTTAACTTTTAAAATCTTCAAACCATTAAAATTTTTTTTAATATCATTAAGGCCGGTTTCTTTTAAATTTTTCAATCCAATACACTTTCTATGCATTTTAATTTTGAACAAATATCTATACTAATATTATATAATTATACATTTATTATATAATACAATAATTATCAATTCAAGAATAATATATATTTAAATTAAAATTAATAAATGTTTTAATAAATAATAATTGTTTTTCCATAGATTATAAACACCTTAAATTTTCTATATAAATACGAACAAATACAACTAAAAATTATTTATAAGAAGTAAATTTGAAAATCTGGGGGAATTTAAACTATAGAGTTCTTTAACGGATAAGAAAATAAAAATACATTATACTTAAATTGGAGCCCGCGATCGGACTTGAACCGATGACCTTTTCCTTACCGAGGAAATGCTCTACCATCTGAGCTACACGGGCAATGTTACTATATGGTATATTTTCTCAGGCAATTTTAAGAATCTTATGGTGGAGGGGAGAGGATTTGAACCTCTGTAGGCATTCACCGGCAGATTTACAGTCTGCTCCCTTTAACCACTCGGGCACCCCTCCATTCTGGAGCCGGCGATCCGACTTGAACGGACAACCTGCTGATTACAAATCAGCTGCTCTGCCAATTGAGCTACACCGGCAAACTAATTTTGCCTAATAATTATTATCACACACTTAAATAATGTCAAGGTATAAGAATCCTGGAGCTCAATAAGCGGAGTAACATTATTAAAAATCCTTTGGCTTTTCAATAGCTAATTTTATAGCTCCTTCTACAGGATTTTTTATCAGAGGCATAAAGTTAATTTTTGGAAAATTCTCTTTTAACATTCTTATTAAGACATCTTTAAAATATTCTTTACATTTAAACAAACTGCCAGCAAAAATAAGGTCGAAATTCTTATTTTTAAAGCCAAGTTTATTTGCAACGGTAATAATAGAAATAGCCGCCTCGTCAGCTTCTTCAGCTAATAGACCTATACTTATTTCATCTCCCATTTGTGCAGTCATACAAACTGTTTTTGCCAGTGCTCCAATTTTCACTTTTGAAAATATCCCATCGTATGCCCACTTGACTAAATCCAATACCTTTTTTAAATTCAATTCTTCCAGTATTGTTCTGGAGAGGAGAGTTTTTTTACCCCTCCCATCGTAGGCCCTCATAACCGCCTTCAAGGCTTTTAGACCTACTTCATATCCACTACCTTCGTCCGCAAGAATATAATCCCAACCGCTTGCCCTTATCTGCTCGCCATCTTCGTTAATACCCAGACAATTGGAACCTGTTCCTGCAATAACTATTATTTTATTTTTATTTTCACTCCCTACTTCAATCCCAATTCTGGTATCATTACAAATAATAGTTCTTTTTGGATTAAGATAGCTACCAAGTTCATTATTAAATACAATTTCTCTATAGGTTTTGGAATCTTCTTCGGCATCATTACCAGCAAAACCAAAACAAGAACTTATAAAGAAAACACCTTCAGATGTTTTTAAATTTCTAATGGCATTAAATACCGCCGTATTGAGATTTTCTATTGCTTTACTCATCCCTACACTTTTATAACTGCTTGCACCTGAAACTGCTTGAGCAACTACTTTCCCTTTAACATCCGCAATTTGAACAGTGGTTTTTGATCCACCTCCATCAACTCCCAGAATATATTCCATCGTATAACTCTCCCTATTCTCAATGTTTTACTTACTATCACTTTACATAAAAAAATAACTTTTATAAATTAAAGTTATCATCAATACAAGTGTCATATACTCTTATATACAAAGATAATTTAAGAAAATAACCAATGGCATATTCCTATAAATAATAATCTTAGCAAAAACTTTAAAAAGTTTGTAGTAACAAATAATAAAAATTTGGCTTTTTCTCTTTATGTCTTATTCTTTTATATATTAACTACTCCTTAATTATTTATAGTGTAAAAGAATGTTACTTTTAAAAAAATTTAATTTAAATATAATTATAAGTATTATTCTTACAATAATCTTGAATATAGTTATCAGATTCTTTATTAGAAAATAGAGTTTCAGGAGGTCTGTTATGTCATCAGGTGAGAATATTAGAGAAAGCGTAGCAGCAGGCAGTTTCTATCCTGGCAACCCGGATACACTTCGCGCGCAAATAAACAATTTCCTGGCTAACGCAAAATCGGAAGATATAGAAAACATCAAATCAATTATATGTCCTCATGCCGGATATATTTATTCCGGCCAGGTTGCGGCATACTCTTACAGGCAAATATCCGGAAAAACATTTGATAGTATCTTTATAATAGCGCCTTCCCACTCAGAATATTTTGATTTTATTTCTATTTTTAACGGAGATGCCTACAGAACACCTTTAGGGTTGGTATATGTTGATAAAGAAAGATCTAAAATTCTTGCAGATAAAAGTCCCCGCATGGAGTTATCAAAATATGGCCATAGAAATGAACACAGCCTTGAAGTGCAGCTTCCATTCCTGCAGGTTTTATTTGAAAATATAAAAATAGTACCGATAGTAATGGGACAACAAAACAGCTTGAATATAAAAGAGCTTGGAAGTACTGTGGGAAACCTCTTTAAAAATGATAATATTCTAATTATTGCAAGTACGGATCTATCGCATTATTACCCTTACGATACCGCTGTCGCTTTAGACGGAAAAATAAAAGATCTGGTAAATAATTTTAATTCTGAAAATCTAATGTCTGATTTTCTCAATAATGATATTGAAATGTGCGGTGGCGGTTCTGTAATTTCCGCTATGATTGCCTCAAAAATCCTGGGAGCAGATAGTTCTAAAATTTTAAGTTATAAAAATTCCGGAGATGTTACAGGCGATAGAAGTGCGGTAGTAGGTTACCTCTCAGCCGTTTTTTATAAAAAATGAACATCACAGGTTTTAAAAACATCATTTAAAAAAGGTGATAAAACATGGAAAACATTGAACTTACTTTAGAGCACAAAAAAACACTTTTAAAAATAGCCAGGGAATCAATTACCAGTGTAATTAAAAACCGGGTGATTCCGGAATATAAAATAAATGATGTAATGTTAAATACTATGTGCGGTGCTTTTGTAACCTTACACATCAATGGCAATTTAAGAGGGTGCATAGGTAACATAACCGCCGAAACCCCATTATGGGAAACTATTAGAAATATGGCCATTGAATCAGCATTGAGAGATCCAAGGTTCCCTTCGGTTTCTGCTTATGAACTCGAAAACATCGATATTGAAATTTCGGTATTGTCTCCTTTAAAAAAAATAAAAAACCTTGAAGAAATAAAGGTGGGAAAACATGGATTGTTCATAAAAAAAGGTTTTTGCCAGGGTTTACTTCTGCCACAGGTTGCAACAGATTATAAGTGGAATGAGATTCAATTTCTGGAACAAACCTGTTATAAAGCCGGCCTGAATAAAGACTGCTACAAACAGGTAACTACAGAAATTTTTATTTTTTCTGCCATAGTATTCGGTGAAAAAGATCCAGAAATCAGTTAAATAAACAAATCTACAATATCACGGTTTAATTTACTTACAATAATACCAATTAGACCCGGACCGGTATGAGCTCCAATAACCGGGGTACATTCTGTAATCATCGTATCCACACATTTTAATGAAGACTGAATCTTTCTCATAATCTTTTTGGATTCTTTAAGCGAGAGTGTATGGATTATTGAAACAATTACCCACCTCTCTTTTTTAAAATCTCTTATTACTCTCCTGGTTATTTCTATAAGCGAGCCATATCTGGTAATTGCAATTCCTATCATTTCCACTACTCCGTTTTTTATTCCAAGCAGAGGTTTTATCTTTAAAATTCTTGATATCAGGCTGGCAGCCGCAGGAACTCTCCCGCTTCTTCTTAAATATTTTAAAGTATCAATAGTTCCATACAATTTTACATTATCCTTCAAAAAAACAAGGGAATTTAAAATTTTTTCATAAGAATATTTTTTTATGATGGCTTTAGCCACCGCTAAAACCATAAAACCCGTACCCATTGCTCCCGACAATGAATCAAATATTTTTATTCTTTTTTCGGCTTTAAGCAGACCTCTTGCAATCCTTGCCGATTTTATGACTGCGGATAATTTGGAACTTATATGAATGGAAAATATTTTTTCATATTCCTTAAGCAGTTTTTCATAAACCTGTACAAAATCATGGGGTGAGGGGGAAGAAGAAGTAAATATTGCTTTCTTTTTCTTTTGAAGAGTATAAATCTGGCTGGAGTCAATATCTATGCCATCTTTAAATTCTCTCCCGTCATAATGTATGTAAATAGGAATAACATTTATATTATACTTTTCCGCAAGTTCTCTGGATATATCCGATGCGCTGTCGGTAACCAGCGCATACTCCTTCAATATTTCTGGATTTTTATTCATTATATTACTTTCCTATTATCTTTAACTTTCCTATTATTTCTATTATCTTCATACCCGCACATAATTTATAGTTTTATTATATCCTATTTTAAACCAGCAGTAATAATAGGTATTGTTAATAGATTTTATAACAGTCACCATCGACTGGCAATAAAGATTCGAAAAATTGCTGCTTTAATTACGGATTGCTGGGTATTACAATAGTTCCAATTATTTTAGGTGCAATTGACTTAAGCAGGATAAAAATAGTTTTTCCTTATAAAGTTAAAGAGCAAATGATTATCTTATGCTGCCAGCGAAAATAGAATTTAAAAGCTCTACCCTCTCTTCCGGAGTAGCAAGTCTCAGCTGGCTCAGGTTCTCAAGCATGGTGGTTATCATTATAGTGTTTATATGCTTACCATCGTAGAATATATGTTTTGCTATAATTCCCTGTTTTAATCCTAAAATATCCCTCATATTATAAAACAGGTTGCCCAGTCCGTAATTGATAAAACCATCACCGGCAAGTTCAACTCCCATAGGATAATGAGATTGACTTCCACTTACTATATCCGCTCCTGCATCAATAGTTCTTTCAAAATCTCTGATCTGACTTTCAGTGGGGCTGTAACTTTCTGTTTCCTGGTACTGAAAGGTAAAAATAACTATATATCCTTTATTTTTCAATTCTTTAATTATATTTTCCACCCTTTTAAAATCTTTTTCTCTGTCCTCTTCATTCCATATATTTAAACGGGCGGCTCCCGGTGAATCTTCTCTTGCCCATTCATTCGTATTGGCCAGTCCATAAGCATTACAGCCTAAAAGGGCGATTTTATTACCATTCACTTCAACAATTGCAGGT
>DATBWS010000079.1:0-8271 GCA_036514675.1 Candidatus Hydromicrobium sp. | reverse complement strand
CTGGAAGAGTGAAGAAGACAAAGACAAAATAAGCGCCTACAAAACCCTGTATGAATGCCTGGTAACCATTTCCAGATTATGTGCGCCTTTTACACCTTTCCTGAGCGAGGAAATTTATAAAAATCTTACCGGAAGTTTCGGCAGGGGAGAAGAAAGCGTGCATCTGGAAAGTTACCCGGCTGCAGACGAAAACCTGATAGACGAAAACTTAAGTTTTAAAATGGATACGGCAAGAAAAATAGTGGGGCTGGGAAGAGCGGTAAGGAGCAAGGTCAATATAAAAATCAGACAGCCGGTTGAAAAGGTGCTCGTATATTTTGATGGCGATGCAAGGAAAAAGGAAGCCATAAATCATTTTAAAGATGTAATAGTAAGTGAGCTCAATGTTAAAGAGATAGAATTTGCCGGGGGACTTGAAGAGCTCGTTTCTTATGATATAAAACCTAACCTCTCTCTACTGGGTAAAAAATACGGTTCTCTTGTTCCTAAAATAAGAGAGGCGCTGCTTTCGGAAAATCCAATCCGCACCGCACTTAAGGTTAAAAATGATAAGAATATAAGTCTGGCTGTGGACGGTAAACAGATAGAACTGCTGCCCCGGGAAGTGCTGGTGGATATAAAAAACAAAGAGGGCTTTGGAGTGGAAAGTGACGGAGAATTTACGGTAGGACTTTCCACTGCCATATCAGAGAAGCTCCTGGAAGAAGGATTCTGCAGGGAACTGGTGCATCAGATACAGAACTTAAGAAAAGAAGCGGGATTTAAGATAGAAAATACCATAGATACAGCCATAGAGCCGGGGATAAAAGAAAATGTTTTAAAGAAATTTAAAAACTATATAATGAAAGAGACCTTAAGCAAGTCCATGGGCCCTGATTTTAAAGAGGGTATGTTTGTAAAAGAAGTAAAAGTAAATGATGTGAAAATAAAAATTGGTATAAAAGTAGCGGGGAGTATCGTTTAAAATGTTAAGCAGGGCAAAAAGAAATATTCTTATGAATGTATATTTTTTGGTTACCGCGGTCTTTGTTTTGATTGCCGATCAGATAACGAAAAATATCATAATGCAGAGAGTTCCCGTAAACAGCTCCATAGAAATAATAAGAGGGTTTCTCTATATAACCCATGTAAAGAATAGCGGTGCGGCTTTTGGGATGTTTCAGAATTATACAAAGATCCTTACCATAATATCCATTGTGGCTATCGTTCTTATAATCATTCTTAAGGCGATACTCAAGCTTAATTTTGCCTTCTATAACGTATCTCTTGGTTTTATTCTTGGCGGAGCAGTAGGGAATCTTATTGACAGATATTTTGTGGGAGAAGTTACCGATTTTATCAATCTTACCTTCCTGCCCGTATTCAATATAGCGGATAGCTCTATTGTAATTGGTTTTTGCCTTATTATAATATTAATAATAAGAGAATATTTTAAGAAGGAAAAACCTAAGAGGATTTGAGTAAGAAAGAAGACGACACCTTAAACTTTACAGTAGATGCCGGAAGCTCCGGACAGAGAATTGATAAATTTCTAGCCGGAAAAGCAAACAATATATCAAGAAGCCATGTTCAGAATATAATCGGAAAAGATAAAGTAAAAGTAAACGGCAGAGTCGTAAACAAGCACTATAGACTGGCGGAAAATGACAGGATAGAAATTGAAGGCTTCAAAGAAGATGATTCCCATACGGAAGTAGCACCACAAAAGATAAATCTTAAAATAATTTATGAAGACCAATATCTTCTGGCAATATCCAAGAAACCGGGAATGCTGACCCATCCGGTGCCGGGCTTCGATAAAGATACGATTGTAAATGCTCTGCTCTATCATTATGATAAGCTGTCAAAACTCCCCGGAAGAGACAGAGCCGGCATAGTGCACCGGCTGGATAAGGATACCTCGGGCCTTCTGGTTATAGCAAAGGATGATAATACCCACCGTCTGCTGTCCGATAAGTTTAAGGAAAGAGAAATTAAAAAAACCTATGCCGCACTGGTGTGGGGCAATTTTTCGGAAAAAAAGGGAGAGATAATTCTTCCCATTGGCCGCTCCAGGCTGGATAGAAAAAAAATGAGCATATCAATTGACAGGGGCAAGGAAGCGGTGACCAGGTTCGAAGTGGTGGAAGAATTCAAGAACGCGGCACTGCTGGATATTCATCCGGAAACTGGAAGAACCCATCAAATAAGAGTACACTTAAGTTACATCGGCCATCCCATAATAGGAGATGAGATATACGGCAGCAGCCAGTCGAAAAAAATGTCCGGAGAACTGGGACTAGCGAGGCAGTTTTTACATGCAAAAAAATTGGAATTTTCGCATCCTGTAACCGGAAAACTGGTAGTGCTGGAAGACAAGCTGCCGGGTGATTTGTTGAAGTGCCTAAAGATTTTAAAGGGAAGAGGTAAAATGACTTAATGACCCGTTATATAAGCTTTTATATTAATTAATATTTTTTAAAAAGGAGATAATAAATTGGCAAATATAAGAAGATTGGTATTGGATGTGCTGAAACCTCATTCGCCCAGCATATTAGAGCTCTCTTCGCAGCTTGCGGACCTTCCCGGGGTATACGGGGTGGATATATCCTTAATCGAGATGGATCAGAAGGTGGAAAATATAAAGATCACCTGTGAAGGCGATTCAATAAACTACAAGATGGTGGAAGAGATCATAAAACAGAGCGGTGCTTCTATTCACAGTCTGGACAAGGTATCGGTAGGAACGAGCCTGATCGAAGAAGCAACCACCCACCAGGATTAAGTCGATCTTATTTCCTGTCTCATAAATATTATATATGATAACGCAAAGCATATAATTGCCAGCGCAGTAATAACCACAAGCTGCGGCCATACCTGGATCAAACTCTGACCGATTGACAGCGGATTAAGTATCATCTGGCCTGATTCAATCATACTCACATCCGATTGAAGTACAGGTGTGAACATTAAATTTCCCCCCACCGGCAAAAGCAATACGACAACGGCCTCGGTAAACAGGGTGGCCGGTGAAATTCTTGAAATCATATGTTCGATAGTGTAATTTCTTACCTGATCGGCTGTCGCCGCGTTATCCGCCAGCGGAACCATTGCATTGGCTATGGCATTGGCAATTATAGGCAGGAAGAACATAAGGAATATCCATATGGCAATGGCAGTGAGTATCGATGCGGCGGTTTTCTCCATAATAACCGAAAACAATATGGAAAGCCCCATCCAGAATCCGCCGTAGAAAACGCATATAATTATAAAGAAAAATAACCTCAAGATCTCTTCTGCAGTTGGCGGTACCCCGATTGAGAAAAGGCCCACTCCTGAAATAATAAATACAATACTGGCTATAATTATGGTAAGGGTGGTAACGCCTGCCAGAAATTTACCGTTTATAACGCTGTCCCTATAAATTGGCTGGGAGAGAATCCTGCTTAAGTTTCCGCTGTTCTTCTCGCTGTTTATAGCGTCAAAGCCAAATATTATACCAATTATGGGAACAAAAAAGCTGATAAAGGTTATAAAAGAGGGAAGTATATCTCCTCCGGTGGTAAATAAGTACAGGAATACATTGCCGCTCAGTGAACTTGCCGCTTCCCTGATATTGGTGAGGGCAACATAAGTCGATGAAAGTCCGGCAATATATATCAATGCTAAAAGGATTAAAAATTTATTGCTGCTAAAATGATCGGAAAGCTCTTTCCTGTATACGGTTAAAATGCTTCTCATTTTACTCCTCTTTAAAATATTTTAGATAAATCTCTTCCAGCGCGTCCTGTTTCATATCCATCCTGGTCATAAGTATGCCTTCGGCTGCAATAAGCCTTGATATATCCTGCCTTATGTCTCTGTCACATACAATCTGCAGCTGGTTGTCAGTCCGGGTTACATTTACCACTTTATCCAGTTTCTTTAATTTTTCTACTATCTCCCCGGTTACTTTTTCAAGTCCCAGCTCTAGTCTGTATTTTCCTCCGCCAAACATGTTTCTTCCCAGGCTTTCAACAGTTCCTTCGGTAATAAGTTTCCCTTTGGATAATATTCCGACTCTATGACATACTCTCTGCATCAGATTAAGCTGATGGGACGACAGGAGGAAAGTAATGTTTTTCTGTTTATTTAAATCCAGTATAGTTTGCAGGATCTGATTTGCCACCTTGACATCAAGACCTTCGGTGGGCTCATCAAAAATAATAAGCTCCGGTTCTTTTATGAGCACATCTGCAATTCCAAGTCTTTGCTTCATCCCTTTGGAATATGTTTTAACCACCTGGTTTTTATTTTTGGAAAGGTCTACTATTTCCAGAACTTCATCGATTTTCCTGGGAATTTCCCCGTAGGTAATGTTATTCAGTTCCGCAGTGTAAGCCAGATTGCCCTTTGCGCTCATATCTTCGTAGAAACCTACTTTTTCAGGAAGATATCCGGTTATCCTTTTAACCTTCAAGGGTTCCCTCGTTGAATTAAATCCTGCCACACTGATACTTCCCGAGGTGGGTTCTGTAAGTCCTAAGGTCATAAGGATAATAGTGGACTTACCGGCGCCATTGGGTCCAAGAAGCCCGAATATCTCACCTTTCTTGATGGTGATATTGAAATCATCAACCACCAGGTGCTGGTCATATTTCTTGGATAGATTCCTGGAAATTATTAAATTGTTGTTGTCACTCATAATTTATCTTCTTCCCAATCTTGTAAAGATTATAGCAACACCAATTATAACTACCACGATAATTCCTATTCCCACGATTCCCCAGATGGTAGGGGTTTCCACAGTTGCCCTTACATCGATACTGGAATTGCTATTTTCACTGGATGCATTGAAGGTCAGCATGTAATCACCGGCAATAGTTTTTTCAGGTGGATTTATGACTGCATCGATTTCAAATTCTGCTCCGGCTTCGATTGATTCAATGGTTTTCTTGTCAAAATTAACCTGCCAGCCTTCAGGCTCGGTTGAACTGAGGGTTATGTTTTCAACGGATATGGAACTATTATTGGTTACAATCAGTTTGTAGTGGTTGTCTTTACCGGCAGTCAGTTCCGTGCTCAGTCTCCCTGTTTTTGTTGTGAGCTTTATTTCATAAGTAGCGGTTATCACTGCCGTAAAATCCATTGATCCTTCCAGTGATTCGCCTTCTTCAGCGGATTTAAAAGTAACTGTGAAGTTATATTCACCAGGTTCCTGTTTCACCAGAGATACAGCTACCAGATTCAGGGACTCCCTGCTGTTAGGGGTCATATTAATAGAAAGTGCTTCCGTCGAACCGCTTGCTACAGCAGCAACCCAGCCGGTTGGATAATCAACTGTAATATCAAAGGTTTTCTCGGCTGTGTTTTCTTCTGAATCAACCGGTACATCTCCCGGACTATATATTGCACTGAAGCTAAAATTGAATGTTTCCCCATCCTTTCCCTGTATTTTGGGAAGAGTAGTTTCAAATTCCATTGATGGCGGTTCAGGTGGTGGTGCAACTACCTCTTCTTCAGCAGTTGCTTCTTCATCTTCCTGTGCAAATAATACAGAAGGGATCATTAGAATGATTGATAGCGTAAGAGTTAGAATGATAATAAATACCGGCAGTTTTCTTTTTAAGATTTCCAATTTATACCTCTCCTTTACTAAATTCGATTAAAGTTATTTTGAATTTTAATATTTTGACCGTAATACAGCTAATTTGAAACTAACTGAAAATTCTAACTACTTTAGGTATGGTTGTCAAGGAGAAGTGTGGGGAGGTAAGATATAAAGTGGGATTTGGGTGAAATAGTTGAATTGAATGATTGATTTGTCTAGGTATGGGGGATTTAATTAGATTGGTTAATTGGAAATGATTAATAAAAATAGATATTACATGGAATAGATCTAAGTTTAATACAGAAGAGGTATATAATTACCATTGTTTTAATATATTATATAATAATTTATAATTAAAATATTAATATTTAGAAGGGAATTAAATGAATATAACAGCCAAATTGCTTTATGACTATATTCAATGCCCTCACAAGGTATGGAGAGATCTTTATGGTCCTCAAGAAGAAAAAATAGTAGAGACTAATCCATTTGTGGAACTCTTGTGGCAGAGAGGATTGCAGCATGAAGAGGAAATTATAAGAAGAATTGGAGAATATGTAGATGTAAGTAAAGGGAGCTATGAAGAACGTATCTTTAAAACTATTTCTGAGATGAAAAAAGGATCTAGCTTGATTTATCAGGGCATTCTTCAGTACCAAGATCTCTTAGGTATTCCAGATCTCTTAAGAAAAGTATCGAATGGTATATACATGCCAATCGATATTAAATCTGGAGCAGGACTTGAAGGCATGGATGAAGAGGAAGATGAAGGTAAACCTAAAAAACACTATGCAGTGCAGCTTTGCTTATATAATGAGATATTGAAGAAATTAAAATTTACAGAAGAAAATAGGGGTTTAATTATTGATATTAACTATAATGAAGTCGATTACTTTTTAGATAGCCCACAAAGTGAAAGAAATAAATCTACCTGGTTAGATGTTTATGAAGAGATCAAACAAAAGGTTAAATTATTATTAGAAAATAAAAAACAAAATAAACCAGCACTTAGTAGCACGTGTAGATTATGTCCTTGGTATCATAGCTGTAGGGATTGGTGTGAAAGTTGTAAAGACCTGACAAATATTTTCTATTTGGGAAGAGAAAAAAGAGACACAATAAACAGAGATTTATCAATCGATAGGGTGGATCAGATGTGTTCTTGTGATATTGAAAATGCTCTAGAACAAAAGAAAAAAGATAAAACATTTCTTAAAGGAATTGGAGAAAAAACTTTATCTAAGATAGTAAATAGAGCAAAAGTAATAAGTATTTTAAAAAAACCTATTATTTATAAAAAGATTGAATTTCCAAAAGTATCAAAAGAATTATTTTTTGATATTGAAGGCGACCCTACTCAGGATTTTATTTATTTACATGGTATTTATGAAAGAAGTATGGGAGGAGAAGAAAAATATATCTCTTTTTTAGCATCAGATAACAAACCAGAAGAAGAAAGAAGAGCTTGGGAAGAGTTATGGTACTATATTAGATCTATGCCTGAGGATGATTATTCATTATATTACTATTCATCTTATGAGAAAGCAGCTTATAGAAGATTAGAAAAGAAATATCCAAATATTATAATAAAAGAAGAACTTGAAGCATTTTTTAAAAAAGATAATGTTATAGATTTATATACAGATATAATATTGAAATTCACAGACTGGCCAATTTTTAGCTATTCACTTAAAGATTTAGCAACATATCTTGGATTTAAATGGAGAGATGATACGCCTTCTGGTGCTTTATCAATTCAATGGTATAACGAATACTTGGAAAATAAAAATAAAGAAATTTTGAATAGAATATTAGAATATAATGAAGATGATTGTAAAGCTTTGATGGTATTGAAAGATGGAATTGAAAAAATGATTTTTAACACTTAATTTAAATATTGTACTTCAAAATTATTTTTAAATCTAAAATTATTAAGAGGGGTATAAAATGTATAGAGAGCAAGTAAATTCAAGTAATATAAAATCAATAGGATATGAATCAAATTCAAAAACACTAGAAATTGAATTTAGAGATGGAGGAATATATCAGTATTTTAATGTTGCAAGTAATATTTACAAAGATCTGATATCTGCACAATCCATCGGTTCTTTTTTTCATAAGTATATTAAGGATAAGTATGATTGGCAGAAAGTTAATTAATTTTGAATAATAATTATTAAATCAATAAGAATATAAAATTTTAAATTATAAAGATAATGCCATTGACCGAGATAATAGATTTAATTAGTTATAGTGTTTTACTCAGAAATAGGAATTTATAAAGCTTATCTCTTCTATTTATAAATATAAAAAAATATTTTTTAGAAAAGGAAAATTTGTATGAAAAAAATTAAACTGAATCTAGAAAATTGTTATGGAATAAAGAAAATGAATGAAATAATAGATTTTACTAAGCAGAATTGTATAGCTATTTATGCACCAAATAGTTGCATGAAAAGCTCTTTGGCAAAAACTTTTATAGATCTAAGCAATGGAAATCCTAGTAGAGATATATTTTTTAAAAGTCGACCTACCAAAAGAGAAATAACTGATGAAAACAATTTAGATATAAACAAAGACACGATTTTATCAATTAAACCTTATATTGAGGAATTCGAACCTTCAGAAAAAATATCGACCTTATTAGTGAATAGTAAATTGAGAAAAGAATACGAAAAATTATATGCTGAGGTTGAAAAAGA
>DATBWS010000078.1:0-8755 GCA_036514675.1 Candidatus Hydromicrobium sp. | reverse complement strand
ATAAAGAATCCGGAAGAATCAATCGGGAAGACGGATTTTGACTTCTTTAGCGAAGAGCATGCAAAGCAGGCATATGAAGATGAGCAGCGTATAATAAAAACAGGCAGGCCAATAATAGGTTTTGAAGAAAAAGAAACTTTTAAAGATAAAGCAGATAGGTGGACCTACACAACAAAAATGCCCCTGTATAATAAGGAAGGAGAAATTATAGGCACATTCGGAATTACCAGAGATATGACTGATAAGAAGAAGGCAGAGGAAGAGCTTAAAGGAAGCAGATCCAAAATCGAAGCTATTCTTCATTCCACCGCGGACGGCATTTATGCAACCGATAAAAAGGGCAAAGTTTTAATGTTTAATAATAAGTTTCTGGGGCTATGGGAAATTCCAAAAAAACTTATTAATCTGGGTTCTGATGATATACTCCTGGAATTTGTTTCTGATCAGCTTGCAGAACCGCAGTCATTCATAAAAAAAGTTTACAAACTCAATAAATCAAATAATGAAAGTATTGATATCATTCACTTCAAAAACGGAAAGATTTTTGAACGCTACTCCTGCCCCCTGAAGCAGGATAACGAGATTATTGGAAGGGTATGGACTTTTAGAGATATAACCGAACAAAAGAAAGCGGAGGAAAAAATCTGGTACCTGTCCTGTCACGACAAATTGACCGGCCTTTATAACCGCGCTTATTTTGAAGAAGAATTGAAAAGACTGGATACAAGACGGCAGCTTCCTTTAAGTGTTATTTTTTGTGATGTCAACCGGCTTAAAGAATTGAATGATAATTATGGTTATGATAAGGGGGACCAGCTGCTCTGTAAAGTTGCGGATATATTAAGAGGTTGCTTCAGAACCGAAGATGTAGTGGTAAGGTGGGGCGGTGATGAGTTTATCATAGTACTTCCCAGTACAGATGAAAAGAGTGCCGATGATATTATAGACAGGGTATATAAAGAGTGTGAACTGGAGAGTGAGCTCGGCTTTCCAATAAGTGTTTCTGTCGGAAAAGCTATAAAAAATAAAAAATCCCAGGATATTGATTTGATCATAAGCCAGGCTGAAAAAAGAATGATTATGAATAAAAGGGCTATGAAGGCCGGGGTTTAAACATAAGTTAGAATCTTTTCTATTTTTTTAAATATGGTTTTGAAATCTTTTGTCCGGGAGTAGTACTTGTAATTCCTTTCAAAACCAAGCAGTATTTTTGACAGCAGGTATTCTCTTTCTATATCTTTTCCCAATATGACTTTAATGGATGCCGATTCTTTGATAAGAGGGGCAAGGTCTACTAAATCCAGGTTTGCATTAATGCCAATTCCGATTATTAGAAAGATGTCGCTATTTATTTTTTCAACTTCGGTTAAGATGCCGCCTAACTTTGATTTCCGGTAGTATATATCATTGGGCCATTTTATGATTGCTTTAATGCCGTATTCCACATCTAAAACCGATGCCACCGAATAAGCGGCAATAAGAGTTACTTCCGGAAGTTTTCTTTCTTTTAGTGCGGTCCGGAGTATTAAAGTAAACCACAACCCCCCCCGGGGAGATAACCATACTCTTTCCAATCTGCCCCTGCCTTTTTCCTGGGTTTCGGCTAGCACGACGGCCCCATCGAGGCTTTCATATTTTTCTTTTTTACTTTTTATAAGTTCTGAGGCAAAATTGTTGGTTGAATCTACTTTTTTTAGATAAATGATATTTTTCCCGATATGGTCAGTCTCAAGGTATTTTTTATACCGGTCTAAATTGAAATTTATCATTTAATGTTTTAAGGGATCTAGTCAACCCATTTTACATTGTTGAATTTATATCTCGTGGCAATCAAAATAACATCGATGATCCACCATACACCAAAACCGCCAAAAGTTATAAGTTTTAAAATGCCCAGTCCGATGTGGCCCATCATGAATCTATCCACACCAAGCTGGCCAAAAACGATAGACATTACCAGGGTGAGGGTCCAATTTACTTCCTTCAATTTTTGCTCCTTTTTAAGATTTTTTTAAAAATAATAATTTATATTATATACAAAAATAAAAAATAAATAATTAAAAAAAGGACAAAGCTTTACCTGGTGTGAAAATGGGAGGCAATCGCTGGATTACCTTAAGTAGGTTTAAAGTGAAACTATAAAAATACAACTGATTAAATACAATGCTATCAGGTCATCTCACACTGGCGTTCTGGGTGAAACTATAAAAATATAGCTGCGTCTATCTAAAGAGCTATGAGGATCAAATTTTATATTTATATTTATAAGCTGGATTTTTTTATATAAGGGAAATAAGTTATTGGAGGTGTAAATTATGAATGAAATGAGCAGGAAAGATATTGAAGGTATTATTCCTCATAGAGACCCCTTTCTTTTAATAGATAAAATTATTGAAATTGAGCCGGGAAAAAGAATCAAAGCTGTAAAATATGTGAAGAAGATTGAATATTATTTTAAGGGGCATTTTCCCGGTAGTCCCATTATGCCAGGAGTTCTAATAGTTGAGACTATTGCCCAGGCGGGAGCGGTTCTGATGCTTATGATACCCAAGAATAAAGGCAAGCTGGTGTTGCTTGCCGGTATAGGTAAAGCCAGGTTCAAAAGAGTAGTGAAACCTGGAGACGAACTTACAGTAGAAGTGGAGCTTGGAAATTTTAAGAAAAACATTGGCAGGGCAAGAGGTAAGGCAATGGTAGGAAAGGATATTGCCTGCATTACGGAAATTATGTTTGCCTTAGCCTAGAAAGGTTTTTTGGTTGAACAGTAAAAACAAAGATTTCGGAATTTCAAAAAAAATTACTCTTATGTTCCCGGGACAGGGATCGCAGTATACCGGTATGGGTAGTGAATTTTTAGATGCCAATAGCAGCTACAAAAAATATTTTGATGTTTCGAGCGAGGTCATAGGAAAAGATATATTAAAGATAACTCGCGGCGGAGATGGAGACGATTCAATTGACGATACCCGGTTCAGCCAGATTTCAATTTACAGTTTGAGCTGTGCTCTGAATGATTATATTTTAAATGATCTTTCTATAAACAGGGAATATATCCATACGGTTCTGGGACACAGCCTGGGAGAATACAGCGCGCTTTACAGCAGCGGCGCTTATAGTTTCAAACAGGGAGCAATACTTGTAGGATACCGGGGTATGATTATGAGCGAGACCAACCGGGGTGAAAAAGGAATGATGGCCGCTGTTCTGGGTACAGAGATAGGCATAATCGAAGATGTTCTCGGAAGTTTTACCGACAGGGTGTTTATTGCAAATTATAATGACTGCTCGCAGATAGTGATAAGTGGGTATGAAGGTGCAGTAATGGAAGCAATAGAGGAATTGAAATCAAGGGGGGCAAAGAAAATAATACCGCTTAAAGTGAGTATTGCTTCGCACTCCCCTTTAATGAAGCAGGTTTCGGATAAACTGGGAAAATTCATTGAGGAAAATATCGAGCTTACAGATATGAGACTTCCTTTCTTTTCCACAACCGAAATAGCTTACCGGAATAAGGATGATATTAAAAGGACCCTGACTGGCCAGCTTACCGGTCCCATAAGGTGGGTTGACAGTATCGAGTATCTGCTGGAAAATGGTATTGGTATATTCATAGAAGTAGGGCCGGGAATGGTCCTATCCGGACTTGCTGGCAGAATTGCAAAGAGGAACGGCAGGGATATTACTGTACTTAACACTGACCGGATGGAAGACATTGAAAATTTAAAAAGTGCATTAGAAAAGGAAGGAATTATAAATGAGGCTTAAAGACAGGGTAGCCATTGTAACCGGTGGTGCCAGGGGTATCGGGAAAAAGATCTGCCAGATTTTTTTAGAAGAAGGTGCATCTGTATATATTTTCGATGTCAACCGGGAGGAAGGAAACAAGACTGCGGGTGAATTCCGGTCGGCTTATAAGGGCGGTAGAGTAATTTTTTTTAAAGTGGATATAACCGATGAGAAGAGTGTAGAGCAGGCAATTGAAAAAATTATCAGAGCTGAAAGCAAAATCGATATCCTGGTTAATAACGCCGGAATCACCAGGGATAATCTGATACTCAGGATGAGTCTTGAAGATTGGAAAAAAGTAATTGATATAAACCTTACCGGAGCCTTTATCTGCTCCAAGCATACAGCGAGATATATGATAAAGAATAGAAGCGGGAAAATAATAAATATTTCCTCGATAGTAGGAGTTCATGGTAATGCAGGGCAGAGTAATTACTCCTCATCCAAGGCCGGAATAATCGGGCTCACCAAGACTCTGGCCAGGGAACTTGCCGGAAGGAACATCCTGGTCAATGCCATAGCTCCCGGCTATATTGAGACGGAGATGACTGACATGCTTAGCGACAGGATAAAGGAAAAGTTAATGGAGCAGATTCCAACCGGTAGGCTGGGAAGTGTGGATGATGTGGCAAAAACAGCGCTCTTTTTGGCAAGCGATGACTCCAATTATATAACCGGAACCGTGATAAATCTGGATGGAGGAATGGGTATTTAACGGACGAAGATAGTGTTAGAATTTTAGGGAGAAAAGGAATTGCAAGTGGTCATAAAAGAGAATAATAAAAGAAGAGTAGTTGTGACCGGATTGGGAGTAATGTCGGCATTGGGGCTAACGGTTGATAAGTTCTGGAATAATCTAATTTCCGGAAAATCGGGTGTTTCAAGGATTGACCGCTTCGATGTCGAAAAGATAGCTTCCAAGATTGCCGCACAGATAAAGGATTTTGAACCGGAAAACTATTTAGATTTAAAGCAGGCCAAAAGAATGGATAGATTTGCCCAGTTTGCGGTTGCTACGGCACTTAATGCCATAAAGGACAGCGGTCTTAAGATTGATTCTGCCAATGAAAATGAAGTTGGAGTTTATATCGGAAGCGGAGTAGGGGGGCTCGCAACTCTGGAGCAGCAGCATAAAAGGCTGCTCGATAAGGGCGCGGATAAGGTGAGTCCCTTCCTTATTCCCATGATGATATGCAATATGGCCGCAGCTCAGGTCTCCATTATGAGTGGAGCAAAAGGGCCGGTAAGCACTACTGCCACGGCATGCGCAGCAGGATCAAATGCTATTGGAGATGCATTTGAAATAATTAAAAGGGGAAGTGCCGAGGTTATGATTGCCGGTGGAAGTGAAGCAGCTATCACCCCCATGGGAATGTCGGGTTTTTCCGATATGCAAGCTCTTTCTACAAGAAATGATGAGCCGGAAAAAGCATCCAGGCCCTTCGACAGGGACAGAGACGGATTTGTAATGGGTGAAGGCTGCGGCATATTAATCCTGGAGGAATTAAACCATGCTCTAAAAAGGAATGCCAGAATATACTGTGAGATTTTTGGGTACGGTCTTTCCGGAGAAGCCTATCATATAACTGCACTGGAAGAGTCGGGTGCGAATGTAGCCAGGTGCATAAGGAATTGTCTGGATGAAGGCGGTATTGGCCTGGAAGAAGTGGACCATATCAATGCTCATGGGACATCAACTCCCTTAAATGATGCTATTGAAACCGCTGCCATTAAAAGGTGTTTTGGCGGGCATGCTTATAACATAAATATAAACTCGACTAAATCGATGACCGGGCACTGCCTGGGAGCGTCAGGTGCTATTGAAGCCATAGCGGTGGTACTGGCTATAAGAGACAATATTATTCCCCCCACCATTAATCTTGATAATCCGGATGAGAAGTGCGATTTGAATTATACGGCAAAGGTCAGCCGGAAGAGAGAGGTCAATATTGCCCTTTCCAATTCCATGGGTTTTGGCGGCCATAATGTAACCCTTGGATTTAAAAAATATTTGTAACTGGAATGACATATGGAAAAAATTAAATGCAAAAATTGCAATAAAGATATTGAAAATGAAATTTTTATATTAAATCTGTGGGTGTGTCCGTATTGCAATTACCACCACTATATAGATGCAAGAGACAGGCTGCAGATTACCGTAGACGATAATAGTTTTACCGAATTGGGGAAAAATATCAATTCGGCTGATTTTTTAAACTTTTATGATGTCAAGTCTTATGGTGCGAGACTTAAAGAGACAAAACTAAAAACCAGTCTGGATGAAGCAATTATGATAGGCGAGGCACAGATAAATGGAAATGATGTGGCACTGGGTATTATGGACTTTGGTTTTATGGGTGGAAGCATGGGAAGTGTGGTAGGAGAGAAGATAAAGATTTTATCCAACCACAGTATTGAAAAAAATATTCCCCTGCTTATATTCTGTACATCGGGAGGAGCCAGAATGCAGGAGGGTGTGATATCCCTGATGCAGATGGCAAAGACGGTATCAAGCGTGGGCAGGGTAAAGGAAAACAGAATTCCCTACATCACAGTAATAACAAACCCTACTTCCGGAGGGGTCAGCGCAAGCTTTGCCACCATCGCCGATATTATAATAGCGGAACCGGGTGCGCTATTTTGTTTTGCCGGGCCCAGGGTTATTAAACAGACTATAAAAAAGAATCCTCCTCCGGATTTCGGCAGTGCGGAGAGAAATTTAAAAAATGGCCAGGTGGATATGATTGTAAACAGAAGCGATCTCAGAGATACCCTGGCCAATCTGTTAAGGTTATTTAAGGGATGATATGGATCTAAAAAAACTGGAAGAAATTCCGAAAAGTTATCTTAAAGAGATTTTAGGGTCGCTGTCCAAGCTTGAAAAATTAAAAAAGATACCCTTCTTTACCGGCATCCATTTTAAAGATGCGGAAAGAGATCTTGCCCGGAAGATTGAAAGCTATAAGAGAGTTGAGAGGGATGCCAGAAGAGTATGGAAGATTGTGGAACTTTCCAGGAATGAGAAACGGCCTCAGTGTCGGGATTATATAAATGGTATTTTTGAAGATTTTGTGAACCTTTCAGGCGACAGGCTTACCGGCGAAGACAAATCCATCATTGCAGGTCTGGGCAAAATTAATGGAAGGACAGTTGCTGCTATCGGGCATAATAAAGGCAGGGACATAAAAGAGAGGATGGAGTATAACTTCGGCATGAGTATACCGCAGGGATATAGAAAATCCCAGAGAGTTATGAAGCTTGCTGATAAATTTGGGTTTCCTATAGTGACTTTTATAGATACTCCGGGAGCATATCCTGCGATTGAAGCCGAAGACGACGGGCAGGCCAGCGCTATCGCAAAAAGTATTTCGGTAATGTTTGAAGTTAAAGTTCCCATTATAGTTGTTTTAATCGGCGAAGGAGGAAGCGGTGGGGCACTGGCACTGGCCATTGGGAATGAAGTGGTCATGCTGGAAAATTCTACCTATTCGGTTATTTCACCTGAAGGGTGCGCCGCTATTCTGTGGAAAAATCCCTCCGGCACCAAGCTGGCTGCAAGGGAATTAAGGTTGACTTCCAGAGATTTGTTAAGACTAAAGGTAATAGATAGAATTATCCATGAACCATTAGGCGGTGCTCAGAATGCGCCGGGGAGAATGGTAAAAATTGTAAAGAGATATGTTACCGGTGCGCTGGAAAGATATGCCCGTATTCCGGGGGATGAATTAAAATACGCAAAAGCCCGAAAATTTGAATCTATGGGATTTTTCAGTACTGAATGAAGACTTACTTTAATTAACTACCTATAAATAAGATAACGCTGGAATCAAGGGAAATGTAGGTTCCGGCTTCAGGATTCTGGCCCAGAACCGTTCCAACCTGTACCGAATAATCTGTACTTACATAACTTATTTCATAATTGATTTCTCTGGAGTCAAGCTCATTAATAGCCTGTTCCAGATCAATACGCATAAGATCGGGAATTAAAATCAATGGCTCGTTTGTCGATATTACCAGTTCCACCATGCTGTTTACTGCTGCTCTTGAACCCGGAGCAGGTACCACTTCTATGATTTTTCCGGGCTCGTTTATTGAATCTGTTACAGGTGCTTTACTGCTTTTCACAACGAGTCCAAGAGACTTAAGGTAATTTGATGCATATATATAGTCCAGGCCAATAATATTGGGGATAAGAATAGTCTCTTCACCTCTGCTTACCGTCAGATTTACCGACCCTCCCGGCTCAATTTTTTCATTAAACTCCGGATCCTGGCTTATGATGTAATTTTCTTTAAAAGTACTGGAATATTCTCTGGAGATGCTCCCTCTCAGCAGACCATAATTTTCCAGTGCCTGAAGGGCTTCTTCCTGGTTCAGACCGACTAAATTAGGGGTTAAAATATTGGTGATTTCCGGACCTTTACTGGTAGTTACCTCAATATTGCTTCCGGCCGGGATATTTTCTCCGGGTTCCGGAGTCTGCTCTATGATAAATCCTTCCGGAACTTCGGAATGATAAATTTCGTTTTTTACCACCAGATTCAGGTCAAAAAGTGAAAGTATTGCCTGCGCATTTTCAGCTGGAATATTCTCAATTGCAGGAACCGGTGTAGTAGAGTGAGCGGCAGTTTCTCCATTATAGTATTTATAACTATAGACTATAAACAGAGTTAAAAATACAACCATAAAGGCTGCCATAATAACGCTGGCTTTGTGAAACTTTACTTTTTCTGTAAATGCACCGGCCCTATTTTGCTTCTGTCTTTTGATGATGAAACTTAAAGGTTTATCGGTTCCGTATTTTTGCAGGTCTCCTGTAAGTTCCCTTACGGTTGGATAGCGATCCATAGGGTTTTTTTCCAGACAGTGCATTATGATTTTTTCCAGTTTCTCCGGTATGTTTTCAATTAACTCCGATGGCTTTAGAGGCTTTTCGTTTATATGTTTAAGGCTGATGTCAATGGAACTG
>DATBWS010000077.1:0-4672 GCA_036514675.1 Candidatus Hydromicrobium sp. | reverse complement strand
AGCCAGTTCGTAGGCAGTGCCAGTTTTGTTATCGAGTGCCCTGAAATGGAGATAACCGAAGTGGTATTATCCAATGAAATAGATGAGGCCGGACAGCCTGCTGCTGTTATGGAAAGTTTCCACCCCGATGATATTATTTATACCTCGTTAAGGTTAAATTGCAGGATCAAGGGTGAGACTGTTGGGGTCAAGTGGTACCGGAGTGAGAATGAGTTATTAGGTCAGAAGGAATTTACTATTGATAAAGATTATTATTTACCTGGTTATATTGTCTTTATGATAAGCAACGATAAGTTGTGGCCGGTTGACAGTTACAGGATTGAGATATTCCGCAACGGCTTAACGGACAGCGAATATAACTATGAAGTAACGGAAGGAGAAGTTTCCGATGCTACTTTTAACTTAAGGAATATATATCAAAATGAAGAAAAATATAGATTCTCTATCCTTTACCCTGATGAATGGAACTACGAGGATGATGAAAGCGATGAAGGGCTTGAGATAGATTTTATGCCGGATTCCGATAATATCAGTGTTGCCGTTCATATGCGGGTTTTAAAGGAGGGATATGCTCCTTCCGAAGAGGAATATTCCGATTTTGCCGATGGGATATTGAGAAATATAGTTGACTCAAGTGGAGTCGCAGAAGTTCAAAAAACAGAAAGTACAGGGGAAGTTAACGATATCACTTACAGACAGATAAATTACCATTATCCGGGCGAAGATAAAGATGGCTGGGATGTGGACTTTATTTTTATAAACAAAAACAATATGCTTTATCTGCTCATAAGAGTTTCCGATTTATATTATCAGATATTTGCAGATAATGTATATATGAATATGCTTAATTCTCTTTCATTTGATTAATATAGAGTTTTAAAATAAGGGTGTTTTTAGTTTATTGATGGATTGGGTTGTAATATAATTACTCCTGTTTGTCTTGAAAATCTTTCTTTTTAAAGGGGTGTTTGTGCTCGGCCTTAATAAAAAATTAAAAAATCTAAAAAAAGATGGAAAATTCATAAAAGTTGCCATAGCCGGAGTGGGGCAGATGGGCAAAAGTCTGATATCTCATATCAGGGAACTTGGCAGTATGCAGGTTTTAGCGGTAGCAAATCGGGATATCGGTAGAATTGCAGCTATCCTTAAGGAGCTGGAGATAAATGATAATGAGATTATACTGGTAGGGGACAAGAATAAGCTAGATTTAGAGAATGACAATATAAGTAAGATTATAATGGAGAGCCGCAGCCTGAATAGCGGAATCAGGGAAAAACTAAACCGGCTGGCTGGAAAAGGCAAGCTTATAGTTGCAGATGATCTTACCGTACTATTTGCCATCGATGATGTAGATGTGATTATAGATGCGACGGGCAGTCCTGAAGCCGGAGCATACATAGCATCCACTGCCATATCATATAAAAAACATATAGTAACCTTAAATGTAGAGGCAGATGTAACTATTGGGCTATTTCTAAAAAAGCTGGCAGATGAGGCTGGAGTGGTGTATACAGTTTCAGCTGGAGATGAACCGGCTGCACTGAAAGAACTGTATGATTTTACAGATGCACTGGGGCTTGAAGTGATTGCAGCAGGGAAAGGAAAAAATAATCCCCTGGACCGGTATGCAAATCCAACCACACTTAAGGAATATGCCGAGAGTAAGGGTTCAAGCCCGAATATGATGACATCATTTGTAGATGGTACAAAATCAATGATAGAAATGGCCTGTCTTTCAAATTCTACCGGTCTGGTTCCGGACTGCAGGGGAATGCATGGTCCGAAAGCAGATATAAAGGATTTAGTGAATGTATTCAGGCAAAAAAAAGACGGCGGAATATTATCCAGAAAGGGAGTGGTTGATTTTGCAATTGGAAATCTTGCTCCGGGTGTTTTTTTAGTTTATACCACTGAAAATAAAGTAATAAAAGCTGATCTTAAATATCTTATGCTGGGCAGCGGCCCCTATTATCTTCTTTACAGACCCTATCACCTGACTAGTATTGAAACACCTCTATCTATTGCCAGAGCTTACTTTTATGGTGAACCTACAATTGCACCGGATTATGGTCTGGTATCGGAAGTCATAACTCTGGCTAAAAAAGACTTAAAAACCGGTGATGTAATTGACGGTATCGGAAGATATACGGTCTACGGACTCATTGAACAGTACAGTAAAGCAAAGCAGGAAGATCTGCTGCCTATTGGAGTTTCAGAGGGGTGCATTTTAAAGAAAGATATAGAAAAAGATCAACCAATAAAGTATAATGACGTGAATTTGGTTAAAAATTCGTTGTTACTAAAATTTAGAAGGTTACAGGATAAATTATATAAAGATTATTGATTTTAAATACAATCATCATAAATTATCAAAAGAGGAGAAGTCTTGTGCAAATTTTTAAAAAGAGAATAAAAATACTTTGCATATTGAGCATTTTTTCGATAGTCGGTTTTTTACTTCTATCCTTTAGTTCCTGTAAGTTCAGTACTACCGAAAAGATAGAGGAAACACGGGAAGTGATGGGAAGCTATGCAACCATAACCGTATTTTCGGATGAGGAAACCGGAAACAAGGCTATTAATGCGGCATTTGACAGAATACAGGAAATCGAGGATATAGCCTCAATTTTTGATGAGAACAGCGAGGCATCGTTTCTAAATAAAAATGGTTATCTGGATAATCCTTCACCAGATTTTCTGAACCTCGTAAATAGCTCTATAGATTATTACAATATTACCGGTGGTTGTTTTGATATTACGGTGCAGCCACTACTTGATCTCTGGAGTGGCGGACTATGGCAGGAGAGCGAGGAGGTCCAGGCTCAAAGAGTTGAAGAGACTTTTTCTGTTATTGGTTCCGATAAGATTATTGTAAGTGATGACAGGATAGAATTTGAGGTGGATGGAATGGCAATTACTTTTGGCGGAATTGCCCAGGGATACGCAGTTGATGAGGCACTGAAAGTTATTAAAGGATTTGGAATCAAACAGGCCCTTGTAAATATCAGTGGTGATTTATATGCAATGGGTATCAAACCGGGTGGGGAGAAATGGATGGTTGAACTGGAAAATCCTGATAAATCTGGTAATGCAGATACGGATATTGAACCTCTTCCAACATTTGTTTTTGAGGATAAGGCAGTTACGACTTCCGGGAATTATTACCGTTATTATGATCCCGAAGGTGAGGTAGGACATATAATGGACCCGAGGACGGGATATTCTGCCGTTAGCTGCATAAGTGCAACTGTGATAGCAGACACAACCATACAGGCAGATGCACTGGCTACATCTGTTTTTGTACTGGGACCGGAAGAAGGGATGGATCTTGTTGAATCACTTGATGGAGTGGAAGCGTTAATAATAGATTCCGGGAGAAATATCTATGAATCTTCTGGACTTTCAGAATATATAAAATAAAATTACGTATTGTTTTTTACTTTTTAAAAGTGAAATGAATATTATAATAAAGAAAAAAAGAACATTTAAAGGTCTCTCCCTGCCGGAAAATAAAATCACCGCCAAAAAGCCTGTTGAGATTTTGCCTGTTCCCGAGAAAGTAATTATACCTCTTCAGCAAAATATAGGTGCCCCCTGTGAGTTTATGGTTAAAAGGGGAGATGCTGTAAAAACGGGGCAAAAAATAGCGGATTCCGGAAGCTACGTTACAGCACCTATCCATGCTCCCATCTCCGGTAAAGTAACTAAAATCATTAAAGTTGTAAATCCGGTAACCAGCACTATGATGGATTCGGTAGTTATAGAATCAGACGGAGAGGACCGGTGGGTTGAGCTTAAGAAGTTATTTGATATCAAAAAGTCGGATAATTTCCCCGGACTAAAAAAAATAATAGATTCCATTGACAGGAAAGAAATAATCAAAAAGATAAGGGAAGCAGGAATAGTTGGTCTGGGTGGCGCTACATTTCCAACTCATGTCAAACTCAATCCTCCTCAGGATAAAAAAATCGATACACTGATTTTAAATGGTTGTGAATGTGAACCTTTTATAACTTCCGATCATAGAGTAATGCTTGAAAATGGCAGGGAAGTCTTAATGGGTCTATATATAATAAGTAAAGTACTTTCCCCGCAGAATATCTATATAGCCATAGAGGATAATAAGGAAGATGCCGTGATTCACCTGGAAAAACTTGTGGCAGAGATGGGGTTCGGCAGTATTTTTAAAATAATCACACTGGAATCAAGATACCCTATGGGAGCTGAAAAAACACTGATAAAGACCATAACCGGAAGGACCGTTCCAATTGGCGGATTGCCGATGGATGTGGGAGTTATAATGAACAATGTAGCAACTTCCAAATCGGTTTATGAGGCAGTGATAGAAGGAAAACCAATGATAGATAGAGTAGTCACAGTTACCGGAGCAATTGAGACTCCTAAAAATTTACTTGTAAGGTTGGGTACAACAATAGATCACCTTATTGATAGCTGCGGTAAAAAAGAGAGCGGAGCTAATTATATTATTATCGGAGGACCGATGATGGGGATTTCTATCGTAAATACCGATTTTCCGGTAACAAAAGGCATGAATTGCATACTTGTAAGGAAAAGCAGGGTACCGGTTGAACAAAACTGCATAAATTGCGGAAGATGCGTGAATATATGTCCTATGAAGCTTATGCCTCTGGCGTATGTCAGGTATGTAAAA
>DATBWS010000076.1:0-2715 GCA_036514675.1 Candidatus Hydromicrobium sp. | reverse complement strand
TATGTCATGGATTCATCACTATAGTTTTTATAATAACTATTCCGCAGCTGTACCGGTTGAACCTGACGATACTTCACCACTCGTATCCATTTCACTTACCGAAACAGTCACCGTTGTACCTTCATCGGTCTCCATAATAGTCACTATCAGATTATATGTACCATTGTCGGCAGAAATGGAGGAAAGTGTCTGCCCTTCACTCTCACTCGTAAACTCACTTACGTTTTGCCATCCTCCCAGTTGACTTATATACCAGTCAAATATTGTGCTTCCGGAATCGTCGGATGATGCAGCAACAGAAAAGGCATCTAAACCATTTTCTGTAGTTGTCCATGATGTTGTAATTACCATGTTAGCATACATGGGAATGACATCCGGAAATCCATCGGGTAAATCGGATCCCTGTCCTATGGTCATTTCACCTTCATCCGTGGTTATGGTTGTTTCTCCTTCGCTTATATCGACCTCTGCCTCTCCGCCTTCACTCTCGATAGCTTCCTCTATGGCTTGCTCTATATTTTCTTCTGTAACTTTCTCCCCTTTGCATCCGCTGGCAGAAAACAGCATAAAAATTGCCAGACCTATTACTAATGCCAGTGCCATTATTTTTTTCATTTTATATCTCCTTACTGCTTCTGATGTTATATATCTATTTTAGCAACTATTATTTTACTAAAATAATATTTTTTATTAAATACAGAATTAGAATATCGAAAAAATAAATTAAAAAAGAATCGTCCAAACCAATAAATACTTTTCCTATGTTATTTTTTAACATCTAACTTATAAAAACTCATAAAAGCTTCTCCCGGTATTTCCACTTTGCCAATTCTTTTCATTTTTTTCTTACCCATTTTTTGCTTTTCAAGCACTTTTCTTTTTCTGGTTATGTCCCCGCCATAAAGTCCGGCAGTAACATCTTTCCTGTAGGGAGCTATTTTCTCCCTGGCAATAATTTTACTTCCGATTGCTGCCTGTATGGACACCTCAAAGTTCTGCCTTGGTATTAAACTCCTTAGCCTCTGTGTCATTTCCCTGCCCATCTGATAGGCCTTTTCCTTAGGAATTATAGTAGACAGTTCGCTAACTTTCTCTCCCGCTACCAATATATCCAACTTAACCAGGTCGGAAGACTTATATTCCAGAAGCTCATAATCCAGCGAAGCAAACCCGGAAGTTATTGATTTTAAAAGGTTAAAAAAATCCACGATTATTTCCGAAAGCGGAATTTTGTATTTAATCTCCACTCTTTCAGGTGAAATATACTGCATATCCTTAAAATTGCCTCTTTTCTGATTTGCCAGCTTCATCACATCTCCGATATAATCTTTTGGAGTAATTATGGTTGCTTCCACATATGGTTCTTCTATTTTTAATATTTCCTCCTGGAGTGGGAAATCAGAAGGCCTTTTTACTTCAATAACCGAATTATCACTTCTAGTTATTCTGTAAGCTACATTAGGCGCTGATGTTATCAGCTTCAGCCCATATTCTCTTTCAAGTCTTTCCCTGACAATCTCCATGTGAAGCAGTCCCAGAAACCCACACCTGAAACCGAAACCCAGTGCGATGGATACTTCAGGGGCAAAATCCAGAGAAGAATCATTTAAAGAAAGCTTACCCAGGGCATCTCTTAAATTTTCATAATCCCCTCCCTCTACAGGAAAAAGACCGGAGTAAACCATAGGTTTTGGCTTCTTGTATCCGGGCAGACTTTTTTCTGCAGGATTTTTTAAAGCAGTTATAGTATCACCTACCATTATGTTTCCCACTTCTTTAACCCCGGTAATAATATATCCTACTTCACCTGCGGTCAGTACTTCCTTTTCTATCATATCAGGACCAAATATTCCCACCTCTTCGACCTCACTAATAAGATTTTCTCCCATGAACTTAATTTTACTGCTTTTATTTATAGAGCCGTTTACAACCCTTGTAAGAACTACTATTCCTCTGTAAGAATCATACTGCGAATCAAATATTAATGCCTGAAGCGGGCTATCCGGGTTTCCATCCGGGTGCGGTATATCCGTTACTATCCTTTCAAGAATTTTTTCAATTCCATAACCTGTTTTTGCACTTACTTTTAGTATTTTCTCTTCTTTGATACCCAGTATACTGCCAAGCTCCATTGTGACTTCATCAATTCTTGCACTTTTAAGGTCAATCTTATTGATAACCGGAATAATTTCCAGGTTATTATTAATTGCCATATAAACATTGGCCAGGGTTTGAGCCTGGATTCCCTGGGTAGCATCGACTACCAATATTGCCCCTTCGCAGGCAGCGAGACTTCTGGAGACCTCATAGCTGAAATCAACATGACCGGGTGTATCGATCAGATTAAAAATATACTGCCTGCCGTCTGACTTACTGCTGTAAAGAACCCTTACCGAGTGAGCCTTTATGGTAATTCCACGCTCCCTTTCAAGTTCCATATCATCCAGGAATTGGTCCAGCATTTCTCTCCGGCTCACAGTCTCGGTTATTTCCAGAATTCTATCTGCCAGAGTAGATTTTCCATGATCAATATGGGCAATAATCGAAAAATTTCTGATAAGTTTGCTGTCTGTCATAATTTAGTAAAATGACATAATTTAATAAAATAATCCATTATAAAAACAACGGTTAACCATTTTTCTTTAATTTCTTAAATAACCCCACTACGAATTTTACCTCTTCCATTTTAAATAAAATAGTACAGACTATATAGAT
>DATBWS010000075.1:0-6317 GCA_036514675.1 Candidatus Hydromicrobium sp. | reverse complement strand
TTTTAAGTTTTTTATTTTCTTTTTCATTTTAATCACTCCTCGTAATATTCCTCCTTTGAAATTTGAATCCATGGCATATATTTTTTTTCAATTAATTCAATAATTTTTAAAAAGAAAATACTCAAAATAGTAATTACAATTATTGCTGCAAATACTTTATCTGTTGAAAAAGACTGCTTTGCTCTAATCATATAAACTCCAAGTCCATTTTTGCCGCCCACCCATTCTCCGATTGTTGCACCCATAATACTGTAGGTCGCAGCGATTTTAATTCCTGAAAAAAAGCTGGGCATTGCCGAAGGAAATTTAACTATTTTATATATTTGAGCCTTATTAGCTCCCATTGATCTGAGTAAATTCAACAGTTCTTTATCTACCGTGGCAAAACCCTGGAGGAGACTTACGGTAATCGGGAAAAAACAAATAAGTATTACGATTATTATTTTCGGTAAATAGCCATATCCAAACCATATAATAAAAAGAGGAGCCAGAATTATTATTGGAATTGTCTGTGTTGCGATGAGAAGCGGGTTCAGTATTTTCTTTATGGTAACAATTGAATCCATAACCAGCGCTACAATAATTGAAATAATAACTGATATGAAAAAACCTGCTGCTGTTTCGAACAGAGTAATTAAAGTATTTCCGCCTATTGCTTTAAAATTAATTATCAGGCTGTAAATAATTAATGTAGGGGCAGGCAGAATAAAAGGCTGTACCATGCCTGACCTTGATACGCCTTCCCAGACGGCAAGTAATACTATAATAAAAAGTACCGGCAGAATTATATTGTTTATTTTTCTTATTCTTTTCACTTAAGTCCGAAAAATTTTAAATTTGTTTCTTTATAATTTGTTTAACTAATAAAATTTTTCCGTTTTTAATATCAAGCGCCGCAGAATCTTTAGTAAATTTATTGCTCAAACCTCTTACGGGACTGAAGAGTAATTTCTCGTTTTTAAGTTTATACTTCAAACCATCGGTCTTTAAAAAATACGTGCTTGGGGTGAGGGAGAAAATGGAAACAATATTACCGGCGCTACCCTTGATATTGCCTGATTTATTTAGTACAGATATTTCAATGTCCTCATCCAGGATTCTTATATTGAGATTTTTAAATTTTGGTGATGCTATATTAAAAATGTTTGCAAGGCTGTGGTCAATTCTTTTTCCCAGCGCACCAATTACTATAATATCTTTAAAACCCTTTTCTTGTGCAAATTCCACGGCTAACTGGGTATCGCTTTCATTCTTTTCTTCAACTGCGGTAATGTAATCGATATTTTTCCCGAGTGAATTTAATAAATTTTTATCCTCGGTTTTTATGCTGTCCATATCTCCTATTATAAAATCAGGAATGAGTTTAAGGTCCATGCAGTTCTTTACTCCCCCGTCAGCGCAGATTATCAGAAAATTTTCATGGAAATCATAATTTCCCTTTAATATTTTCAGCAAAATATCCGGGTTTGTAATTTCACCATTTGAAATTACAAGGGCTTTTAAATTTTTATTATTTTTTAATTTTGTATTACTCATACCTTTAAAATATTTATTCAATATCCTTAATAAAATAAAAAAAACTACTAACCTGGCCTTTGATTAGTAGTTTATATATCTCTGCTTTTCCTACGCTAGTATTACCTAGGTCAGGTTTAAGGGTCGACGGTTCAATTGAATAATCCGTCCTCTCAGCTTGACAAGCTCCCCTAAGTATTTATAAATATTTAATTTTCAAAGAAATTTCTTTATAATATAAAAAAATAAAGAAATAAGCTTAATGGATATTATCACAAAAATTTTACATTAACAATCGTAAAGGGATAATATTATTAAAAAGATTTAAGTATCAGGGTAGCGATCTTTAAATGGAATTTACAGGAAGAAAAATTGAAATTTTAAAAGAAGTTGTTGGCAGATTTATTGCGAAAGCTGATCCTGTTTCTTCGAAGAGAATAGCCCAGGATTCAGAATTTGACCTGAGTCCTGCAACTATAAGAAAGGAAATGGCGGAACTGGAAGAAATGGGCTACCTCACTCACCCCCATACATCAGCGGGGAGAACACCTACGGACAAAGGCTATAGATTTTATGTAGATAATGTCATAAAAGAGGAGCTTGAGATAAATACCGATGGTAATAGAAGTGGTGGCGCCACCCTTGATATAGCAATCGGAAAAGATATGGAGATAGAAATGATTCTGCAAAGATCTGCGGAGATGCTTGCCAGGTTTACAAACTACCTGTCAATGGTTGTAGCTCCCACGATTCAGCAAAGCAGATTTAAACATATAGAACTTTTGAAATTCCACAGCGGAAATTTGCTTATGGTTTTGATTACGGATACCGGTAGAGTTTATAAAAGAAGCTCTGTCCTGACAGGCAAATATACTGACCTTGATTTACAGGCAGCAGCGAATATCTTAAATGTGCAGCTAAGAGATAAAAATATAATTGATATTGGTATAGAAGATGTAAAAATACAGAAGGGTGACTCATGTCTGATACTCCTGGTAAATAAAATTATAGAGCTTATAAAAGAGTGCATTAAAGAAGATTTTCAGTACAATAGAATTTTCATTCATGGCGCATCGGTAATACTGCAGCAGCCTGATTTTATAGACCTTAAAAAAATTCAGAACATCTTGAAGGTTATAGAAAATGAATATCTGCTTATGAAATTGCTGTTGGATTTTTCCAGGGATAAAGATTTTGTGGTAAAAATTGGTGCGGAATTATTCGAAGAAGGTACCGAAGACCTGAGTCTCATTGCATCAAAGTATAGGATTTACGGCAATTCTACCGGAGCCATAGGTGTTCTTGGACCAAAAAGAATGGATTATAGCAGAGTTATAAGAAATCTTAATCTTTTTAGAAGGAATCTTACGGAGATTTTCAGCTCGAAGGCATAGGTGCCGGAAGGATGTGTCCCAATCCTGGCGCCGGAATAATAACTGGAAAAAAATATCAAAATAGGTTATTATTTCTCAGCTAACATTTCATAAATCTTATGGATTTAGCTTTTATTTTTCTAATTTTTTTGAGGTGATTTTAACAGGTGGCAAATAAAAGAGATTATTATGGAGTTCTGGGATTATCCCGGGACTGTACCTTATCTGATATAAAAAGGGAATATAGAAGGCTTGCTCGTAAGTATCATCCCGATGTAAATCATGGTAATCCTGAAGCAGAAGAAAAGTTTAAGGAAATTTCCGAAGCATATGCAGTGCTCAGCAATGAAGAAAAAAGAAAACAGTATGATCAGTTCGGATTCAGTAGAAATCTATTCGACGGTTTTGACTTCGGGAGTGTATTTTCAGAGTTCGGATTCGGGGATATATTTGATACCATATTTGGCACCGGCTTTGGCAGCGTCTTCTCCGGCGGGCGAAGAAGCAGCCGAAGGGAACGAGGTTCTGATATTAGCATTGGTGTAAAAATCAACTTTAAGGAGTCTGCATATGGAGTAAAAAAAGAGGTTGAATATAATGCAGACGATATCTGTGAATCATGCAGGGGCAAAGGCAGTACCGCAGGTGATGGAATTGTTACCTGCAGCGAGTGCGGCGGTACAGGAAGGGTGAGGACTGCCAGGCAAACTCTCATTGGAAATATAATAACCACCTCAAACTGCAGCAAGTGCGGCGGCTCCGGGAAAATAATAAAAGACCCCTGTAAAGAATGCAGGGGGAAAGGTTACCGAACCGTAAAGGAAAAAGTTAAACTGGATATCCCGGCTGGGATACATGATGGGGACAGCCTGAGAGTCTCCGGTAAAGGGAACTCACTTGGCAAAGATTCTATGAATGGCGATCTTTTTGTAACTGTAAGAGTAACGCCACACCCCGGACTCGAAAGGGCCGGAGATGATGTGCTGTCCAGCATTGAGATATCGTTTTCACAGGCAGCTCTTGGCTGTAAGATGGAGGTTGAAACTCTTGACGGTAAAGAAGAGATAAATATCAAGCCCGGAACCCAACCTAATGAAAAAATTATCCTTAAATCCAGAGGGATGGTTCAGCTTAACGGATACAGGAGAGGTAACCATATAATTAATATAAAGGTTAAGATTCCTACAAGGCTTTCCAGAGAAGAGATAATACTTCTAAAAAAATATGCCGAGGGAAGGGAAGAAGTGACTGGAAGTGGAAGTCAGGGCGCCTTCTCCAATGTTAAAAATGCGTTTAAAAAATAAAAAAGTTTCAGGACAGTCATAAAGAATTCCTTTTTTATATGATATTAATCTAATTATAATTATCATTAAGATAGCCTAAAAAATGAGTTACCCATACTTTTTCATAAATCCCGGCAGCAGTATTGAAGGAAATAAGATAAAGATCATAGGAGAAGATTTAAATCACCTTGTAAATGTACTGAGAAGCAAGGTCGGGGATACGGTTTATGTATCGGATAACGCCGACTATAAATATGAAACCGAGATTCTGGATATCAAAAAACCTGAAGTTATATTACTCGTAAAATATAAAAGAAGAATCGCTAGAAAAATCCCCCAGTTAACCTTATTCCAGTGTGTGCTTAAAAAGAATTCCATGGAGTTCGTCATCCAGAAATCGACTGAAATAGGAGTTGACAGAATAATACCGGTTACAAGCGCAAGGGTGGTTACAGATAAGAACAAAATTGCCGGTAAGACTTCCCGATGGCAGAAAATTTCAGACGGGGCTTCAAAACAGAGCAGGAGAGATTATAAGTGTGAAATACTTCCCCCGGAAGATATCTATAATATTAAGGTTTCGGATTATGATTTATTTTATATTCCCTATGAAGAAAGTTCCGGCAGAGGTGAAAATCTGACAGAGGTTAAAAATACTTCCAGGGTTGGATATGTGATAGGGCCCGAAGGAGGTTTTGAAACCGGTGAATTAAATTTTTTAAAGGAGAGAGGTGCCAGGGAAATAAGATTCGGTAAAAATATTTATCGTTCTGAAACTGCAGCAATTTATTTTTTATCCGTATTGGATTATTTAACCGGAAATCAAAAATGAAGAAAATGAAGTTTTCCGTAGATACACTCGGGTGCAAGGTAAACTTGAGTGAATCGGATTTTATTATAAAAGAACTGCAAAAAAGGGGAATGGAACCGGTTCTCTGGAATGAGAATCCTGATTTCTGTATTATCAATACCTGTACCGTTACTTCTCAGAGCGACAGGAAGGCCAGACAGATAATCAGAAGGATTAAATCACGAAACAAAAACAGTAAAATAATAGTTACCGGCTGTTTTGTTGTTTTTAATAAAGAATTTCTGAAAGACTGCGGAATTGATTTTATAGTAGAAAACAGAGATAAAAATAAAATAGCGGATTTAATTGGAAAAACACTGGCACAAGAGAAGGGTAAGGAAGGACCTGGCCGGGAAGGTTTTGATATTGGCGGCCTCTCACCGGCTGGCCGGATGCATTCAAGGCCGCTGGTAAAAATCCAGGATGGGTGTGAACAAAACTGCTCCTATTGTATAGTTCCAAAAGTCAGGGAGGAATATAGAAGTATTCCCTATGAGGCAGTTTTGGATAAGATAAAAGAACTGCAGAAAGATGGTTTTGAGGAAGTAGTCCTTACAGGTATACACATTGGAAAATATGGAACGGATTTCAAAGGAAGTAGCCCGGGTGCTGGGGTAAAAACCGGTAACCTGGCAGATTTACTGGAAGGAATTATAAGAGATACTGATATTAAAAGAATAAGGATCAGCTCCATCGAAGTGGGCGAAGTCAACCTCAGACTGCTGGATGTTTTAAAAAGAAATAGCGGGCGTTTTGCCCGGCACCTGCATATTCCTCTCCAGAGCGGCAGTGACAGAATTCTTAAACTGATGGGGAGGCCGTACACTGCGGGATATTATTTAAAAAAAATGGAAATGATTGGCAGGATTTTCCCCGATATAGCATTAGCCACCGATGTAATGGTGGGCTTTCCCGGTGAAAGCGAGGAGGATTTTACTAGGACAGTAAATATGGTAAAGAATATAGCTTTCAGTAAAATTCATGTTTTCAAGTTTTCTAAAAGAAAGCATACCCCGGCTTACTGGATGGGAAATCAGGTAGATGAGGAAGTTAAATCCAGGAGAAGCGAGATTATAAGGAATATTGGAGATGAGCTGAGAAGCAATTACCTTAAGCATAATATAGGAAAGGTATTAAATGTCGTGTGCGAAGAGATGGATATTGACAATAATACCGTAAGTGGAACTTCCGAAAATTATATTAAAGTTTATTTTAAAATGGATAGAGGAAAATTTCATTTACTAAAAGGTAGAATGCTGAGAGTTGCCATAGATTCTGAATATAGAAACGGTCTCC
>DATBWS010000074.1:0-4046 GCA_036514675.1 Candidatus Hydromicrobium sp. | reverse complement strand
GTTATTATAGCATAGCAATATTTTAAATATGTTCAAAAAATGGACGTATTTTTACTACTCTTTATGATAAAATATCAAACATGAATGGATTTTTGGGATTAGGAGAATATTCAATGAAAAAATTCAAAATATCATGGATACCAGTACTCATGATTGTTACACTGATAGTTTTTTTAATATCTGCTTGCAGTGGTGGTGGTGTGCCTGAATCAATTGCACCTGAAGAAGAAGTGGAAGCTACCGAATTTCAGGGAAGCAGACTCACACCAATTAAAGATCAGCGCAACAATGCTCTGGCCGGAACACAGGTTATAGACCGGGATACTTATGTTCTGACTGTCGATGGTCTGGTAGATAATCCTCTGACTCTTACTTATGCGGAGCTGCTGGAGTACCCTCAGGAATCATGGCTGATGCTTCTTAACTGTGTAGAGGGGTGGGATTTCAGGGCCAAATGGACTGGCCCCCAGCTGAATTCGATTTTTAATGATGCCGGAGTTCAGTCTGAGGCAAAGATAGTTATTTTTTACACTGCCGATGTCCCCGAAGGATATTCTTCTCTTGACCTCGACTATATTCGCGACAATAACATCCTGATTGCTCTGAAGCTGAATGATATTACTTTACCTACCGACAGAGGTTTTCCTTTCCAGGTAGTAGCCAAAGAAAAATTCGGTTATAAATGGGCCAAATGGGTTACCCGTATCGAACTTTCATCTGATACTAGTTTTCGTGGATACTGGGAAAAGGCAGGTTATAATAATAATGCGGATATCGACGGACCGCCATTTGAGCAAGGTCAGTGACAGGTCAGGGTAACTGTAAGAAAGATAAAAAAAGAATAGAAATATATAATCCTAAAAATATTTTGTCAATCGTTCGAATTGCAGTGTGAAATCTTTTTATTTATTTACAATTAATGTAAAATCTTAAGCAATTCTATCAGGTATTAGCAAAAGGTTTATTATGCTGCTGACAATAGATATAGGAAATACACAAACGGTTATAGGACTTTTTAAGGAAGATAAAATACTTACTTCCTGGAGGATGGTTACGCCTAAATACGAGACATCTGATGAGATTGCAGCTGCAGTTTTCAATTTTTTAAGGAACTCTGAATTTAATCCGAAGGATATTAATAATGTTGCAATTTCCTGCGTTGTTCCCCGGATACTTGATGAAATTACAAAAATGAGCCGCAGATATTTTAATCAGACCCCGTTTATAGTAACAAGTGACGTAAAATCGGACCTTATTATCAAATATGACTATCCCAGGGAAATAGGAGCGGATAGGATTGCAAATTCAGTAGCGGCAAAAGAAATATATGGTTATCCGGCAGTTGTGGTGGATTTTGGGACAGCTACCACTTTTGATATATTATCATCCAGAGGGGAATATATAGGCGGAGTAATTGCTCCGGGTATAGAAATTTCATCTGAAGCACTTTTCAGCAATGCGGCTAAACTATCCAAAGTTGACTTGAACTGGCCGGAATCGGTAGTGGGAAGAAATACTAACGATGGTGTTCGTGCCGGGATACTTTATGGATCTTTAGGCCAAACGGACTACATTGTTGAAAAGATAATAGAAGAGCTGAATAAAAATGATAATAACTTTAAACCTGAAGTGATTGCCACTGGCGGTCTGGCATTTCTTATGGTAGGTAAAAGTAAATGGATCAAGACTTATGACCCCGATTTAACCCTGAAAGGTTTAAGGATACTTTTTGATAAAAATAGATAACGATTTTATGGGAACATCACCGTTTTAGCAAAAAGAATGTAATGCTTTAATAATTTGAAGTCATTTAAATTACCCGATCTTATAAATGAACTAGGAAGATTGGTTATAAAATATCTTACAGATTATAAATCCGCCGGCCTGTCAGAAAGCATACCGGAATCCAATCCGGATAAATATCTTGAAACTCCACCAACGACCGAAAAGTTACTGCATGATTTTATATTAAGAAATAAAGCCGGTAAGGTTGTTTTTGATAATCCGGACTACTCATTTAAAATCGGAAATGTAAAGATAAAAAACCCTTTAATTTCTGCTCCACTTGCCGGTATAAGTGATAATACTTTCAGGATTTTTGCCAGGTTTTTTGGATCAGCCCTTAACTGTACTGAAATGATAACCAGTTACGGTATTATTTACAGACATAAAAAGAGTTTAACCCTGGCTGATATTACCGCTTATGAGAGACCGTGCGCTGTGCAGATATTTGGCCCGGAACCGGAAATAATTGCTGAAGCTGCGGTACAGGTGGAGGACAGGGCGGATATTATAGATATTAATATGGGATGTCCGGTTCACAAGGTACTCAAGGCTAAAAGCGGGGGATATTTGATTCAGGATGAAGAAAAAGTTAAAAAAATAATAAGCAGACTTTCTTCGGTTTTAAAGAAACCGCTAACGGTAAAGACCAGAATTGGCTGGGACACCGGCAGTATCAATATTTTAAATATTGCAAAAATTGTTGAAGACTCGGGAGCAAACGCCATATCGATTCATGGGAGGACGGTGAAACAGGGATTTTCAGGAGTAGTAAACTATGAACTGATTAAAAAAGTAAAAGAAAAGGTTAAAATTCCGGTAATAGTCAGTGGAGATATTGACTCACCCCGAAAAGCTGCAGAAATATTGGATTACACCGGCTGTGATGGGATAATGATTGGCCGCGCAGTAAGGGGCAGATTATGGCTTCTTGTGAATATATTGATATTTCTCCTTGGTGATTCCGAAAAATTAAATGATCCTGTATTTGATCCCGATGTGGATTGGAAAAAAGAATTTTCAAAGCTTTATTTGAAATTTATGGTTTATTTTAAAGATGAAAATAAAGTATTAAAGGAATTCAGAAAGCATTTGTGCTGGATTTTTAAGGGAATAAAGGGAATATCGAAAGTAAGAGATGGATTTTTTAAAATTGATAGTTTAGAGGATGCTATAGAATTTATTGATAATATCTGAATTATTGCTTTGTTATAATAAAAAATAATTTTTTTATGGTTTCGGCGGAATTTTAGCTTCGCTTGCTACCTGAACCCCTTTTGCAATTTCACTTATGATTCCTTTTTTTATATATATCGGCCTGATAATTTTCCTTATCAGGGGAAGTTTCAACGAAAAAATAACAGTACCTAAAATGCATATTCCGCCGCTTATCAATACCGTATTGGCTGCACCTATTGAATTAGCAAAAAATCCTGCAAGGAGGTTACCGAAAGGCGTCATTCCCATAAAAGCCATTGTGAAAAAACTCATCACCCGTCCACGTTTATCATCTTCGGTTATTGTCTGTAAAATAGTATTGGTCGAGGCTATGTGTATTATCATGCCAAGTCCGCTGATTAGCATCATTGAAAGCGAGAGCCATAGATTTCTGGAAATAGAAAAAAATATAAGGCTTAGCCCAAAAACGCCGGTTGCCGCGGTCAGGATTTTTCCGAGACCCAGTACAGTTCTTCTTGAAGCGAGATATATTCCTCCTATCAATGCTCCTATACCTGCCGAAGCCATTAAAAAACCAAGAAAATTCGGGCCGCCGTGTAAGATGTCCTTTGCAAAAATGGGCATGAGTACCGTATAAGGCATACCAATCATGCTGACAAGTCCCAGAAAAAGTAAAATCGATCTTATGGGAACAAAACCGAAAGCATACCTGAAACCTTCTTTTATATCCTGGGCGATATTATTGGAATATTTATTTTTCGATATTTTCTTAATTCTCATAGCAAGGAGGGCAGCAATGACTGACATAAAACTTATTCCGTTGATAAGAAAGCAGAAACCTTCACCGACAATAGCCACAAGTATTCCTGCAACAGCAGGACCGATTAATCTTGCACTGTTCACCATAGAAGAATTTAATGCAATGGCATTTGCAAGATCGCTCCTTTTTTCAACCATCTCGACTACAAAAGCCTGTCTGGCAGGCATATCAAATGCATTAACTAGTCCCAGGCCCAGGCTAAGCAGTACAATATGCCAGATACTTATTTTCCCTGTCAGGGTTAAAAAAGCAAGGATAAATGCCT
>DATBWS010000073.1:0-2048 GCA_036514675.1 Candidatus Hydromicrobium sp. | reverse complement strand
GTTTAATATACTGTGCCTCTCAAGGTAGGCAACTCTTAATAGATGGCCATCAATAGGTAATTAAAGTGCATCCGCTATAGAAAATTATCACGGGCGAGAGATAATGTTGATAAAATTATACTCCTACTGTCTGAATTGCAGCCGCAGGTTAGAAGAAGAGGAAATAAAATTAAGAATATGGTAAAATCATTACAGGGAGAGTAATAAACTTTGAGTCCAACAGTATTTAAAATAGGAAAATACCGGTTCCACTTTTTCTCTAAAGAAGAACATAGAATTCATGTCCATATTATTTCTCCTGAAGGAGAAGCAAAGTTTTGGTTAGAGCCTACTATTGCATTAGTTAATTATTCCGGTTTTTCCAAAACCCAATTAAATTCTTTACAAAAAATTATTGAGAGGCATAAAAATGAAATTATTAAAAAATGGAAAGAACATTTCAAAACCGGAAATAACTAATATTTCAGAACATGGATTTTGGATATTTTTGAACGAGAAAGAATACTTTATTTCTTTTAATGAATATCCATGGTTTAAAGATGCAAATGTATCGTCAATAATCGATGTGGAACTAATTCATAATCATCATTTATATTGGCCAAAATTAGATGTGGATTTATCTACGGAAATTTTAGATAATCCGGAAAAGTATCCTTTAATATATAAATAAAAATCTTCTAACGAATCAATCAACCGGGCGCATAGAAGCTGCGCCGGTTATTTCTGTCGTTATCTGCCAGAGAAGGCAAGAAGAGGAGGAATTAAGACATGACAAAAAAGAGCGCAACCATTGCGAAGGTCAGACTGTTAATGATGATTGGAGTAATCCTGTTAGGGGTCTCATTTGAGGCTAGAGCCCAGCAGGTTGTCAAAGAAAAAGCTTATCAGCTTTCGCTTCCTGCTGGATGGGAGAAAACCGAGCAACTTCCCCAAGGTATTGACGTTGGCTTCAGAAAGAAACTGGGAGTCGGGGAGTACGCAGTTGTCAGGGAGGAGATTATCAGAAATATAAAGACAGTTAGATTAATCATACAGTTATGAATTTGCCTTTTCAAGAATAGGATAACAGGATCAGATTTTTGGGTCAATAGAGATCTGATTGAGGTAATTTGTGATAAATTTCAATTGACAGAAAGGCCCATTCCTGCCATTATTGTCGCGAAAAACAATTCACATTTTGCACGTTATTCACGGCGAGTAAGGAGGGGATCCTGATGAAAAAATGGCCTATCGTTGTCGCTGGATTCTTATTGTTGCTATTGTTGTCTGTCCAACCCGTCTATTCCGCGGATAAGGATCTGATCCAGGAAGCGAAGCAATTCTTTAAACCGCTTCCGGAGATGATGGCTGATCCTGAGGATAACCCGGCCACCGAAGCAAAGGTGGCGCTCGGCAAGATGCTCTATTTCGAACCCCGGCTGTCAAAGAGCGATACCATCAGTTGTAATTCCTGTCATAACCTGGCTACAGGGGGTGTGGACAACCTGCCAACCTCCATGGGGCACCTGGCCCAGTTTGGTCCCAGGAATGCGCCTACGGTACTCAATGCCGGCCTGCAGATTGCCCAGTTCTGGGATGGCCGGGCAGCGACACTGGAAGATCAGGCCAAGGGGCCGATTCTCAATCCCATTGAAATGGCCATGCCGGATATTGATCTTGTCCTCTCCCGGCTTCGTACGATTCCAGAGTACAGGGAGCTGTTTAAAAAGGCCTTTCCTAAAGACACCGACCCGTTAACGTATGACAATATTGCCAAGGCCATTGCGGCCTTTGAACGGACACTGCTGACCCCCTCCCGGTTTGACGACTTTCTGAGCGGCAACGCAGATGCCCTCTCACCCGCAGAAGAGAAAGGTCTTAAACTGGTGATCGAGAAGGGGTGTATCGCCTGCCACAACGGGGCAGGGGCTGGCGGCGGGATGTATCAGAAGTTCGGCATCCTGGGCCGGTATGAATACAGTGACGATCAGGGAAGATTTCATGTGACCAAAAATGACCAGGAGAAATATTTCTTCAAAGTCCCCCTCTGGCGGAATGTGACACGGACG
>DATBWS010000072.1:0-4205 GCA_036514675.1 Candidatus Hydromicrobium sp. | reverse complement strand
GGTTTAGTATCACCTTAAACATATAAATATTGAATCCTTATTTTAAGATTATCAGTATAAGGGTATTGGAAGTTATAAAATAAATTATTGTTTCTTGGCTTTACTTAAGAAAGGAGGTGCTAACAAATCGGTTGCCAAAACAAAAGAAATCTTAGGAGGTGGTGAAAAATAAACAAACTTAAAAGAAAGAAGATTTGTTCACCTTTTACACATCTGTTAGATTAGCTAAAAGCGAACAAATCTCGCTGGTAGTTTTATTAAAATCTGTTTAAAAATTAAACATGAGGGGATATAAAATGAAGAAATCATTATCGTGGATAGTAATGCTGCTACTGATTACATCACTGGTAGGTTTATTATTTATTGGATGTAAGGGAGAAGCAGCAGAGGAAGAAGTTGCAGAAGAAGAGGAAGTAGCAGAAGAAGTAACGGAAGAAGAAGTAACGGAAGAAGAAGTAGATGAAAGAACCCAGCTGGCTCAGCAGTATAAGAATGCTGAACCTGGAGAGAGTTTCATTATAGGTCATATCACCTGGGGTCTGGCGCAGGAATATCTAATGATGTGCTACCAGGCCAGTGAGCAAGCCTGTAACCAACTCGGTCTGGAGTTTATGGGTGCAGTGGCTGAATCCGATGCAGCATGGATAGAGACAACCGAGAGTATGATAGCTGCGGGCGCAAAGGCCATAATTTATAACTGCCCATCTGCGGCTGTTATGCCTGAACTAGCAAGAATCTGCAACGAGAACAACGTGTTCATGGCAACGCACTTCGGATATACGGGAGATATGTTCCCCGGAGACCTTGGACCGCGATGGGTATTGGATAATACACCCCTGTCAGATGAACAGACCTACCTTCCATTAATGCTGCTTTTTGAGAAAATGACGCAGGATGGAAAGACAAAGTTACTTCATCACCAGGCTCATCAGACGGCTGCCACCTGTTCAACAGTTTATATTAACCTTGGAGTTTTCCAGGCCTGGAAAAACTATCCGGAAATAGAAGTTCTGGGTCACCAGTATGGTAATTGGAATTACGAAGGAGGCCGGGAGGCTGCTGAGGCATCACTGGCTATAAGACAGGATTATGAGGGTTTGTGGGGCGCCAATGACTCGCAGACCACAGGAGCTCTGACAGCTTGCGAAGACAGAGGTCTGGATATTGGTCCATATACGGCTTCAAGAGATATGGAAATGACCACGGCAGAAGAAATACTTGCAGGAAACTTCCTGGTTACCGCTGGATTTGCCATACCCTATTATGGAGGAAGAATGGTCCCCATGCTGTATGATATGTGTGTTGGAGCATGGTATCCGACAGAAGAAGAAATGGTTCAATCCGGTAGGATAGATTGTTACGGTCAACCCGGTGAAATTGAAGAGCTGGCCGAAGCTGCCGGCATAATGGATCACCCAAGCTTCAAGATAGGTCCAACCGAGGAAAATTTGGAGCAGATATTGAGACAAATGACAGAGGAAACACCGGAGTATCCATATGATTTCAGGCTGCTATCCGTATCAAAGTGCGAGGAACTCGGACTGACATATGACCGACATGCAGGCGGAGGAACCGAACTCGGTCAGCATGATTATTACTTCCCGGCAGAACTGGAGAAGTTCGGAAGCATTGAAGCTCTTAAGGCACACGTTGCTGCCCTCCATGAGTTTTTCCTTGACTTTAGCTGGGCTGATACATGGGAGGAAGCAGAGGCATATGCAGAACAATTTCCGCCAGAGCTAAAATTAGAGCCTATCTGGGAGTAAAGATAAAATAGTTATATTCCCCTTTTTGTCATTCTCGGCGATCAGGACTGGGATGGAATAATATGGCGAAACAGACGGACTATTCTTTGATAGAGGTAAAAGGTGTCTCCAAAACCTTCGATGGAATTGTACATGCCCTGGATGATGTCAGTATAACAGTCCATAAAAATGAAATAGTGGGCGTGGTAGGAGAAAACGGAGCTGGAAAATCTACACTTATGAAGATTTTGGTAGGTGTTTATCCTCCGGATAAAGGAGAACTGTATTATAGAGGCAAAAAAGTCCCATTTCCCAAAAATCCAAAAGATGCGGCAAAAAGGGGAATATCAATAGTTTACCAGGAAAAAGGTGTAATACCCCGCCTGAAAGTTTATCAATTCCTGCTTCTGGGTCATGAGGATAAGTATGCAAAAATCTCGGGTCTGCGTATAGGTAAAATGAAAAAGCAGGCCAGGGAAATACTGGAAGAATTCCGTATAAAATGCGATTTAGAGGACTTCATGTATGAAGTACCTCTTTCTACCCAAAAGATGATCGAGATAGCCAGAGCGATTCTTAGTGTAAGGCTGGAGCACGGAAATGATGACATAATGTCAATGATAATATTAGACGAGCCAACTGCGCCTTTGACTATAGAAGAAAGGCGGGAGCTATTCGGCGACATATTGAGTATGAAGAAAAATGCTTCGTTCGTCTTTGTTTCACATATAATACCAGAAGTAATGGAATTTACAGACAGAATAAATGTATTACGGGATGGCAGGCTGGTTGCACACTATGATTTATCCAGGGAGAAAATAACAGAGGAAAATCTGTTCAGGGACATAGTAGGTAAAGAATCCTCGGAATATATCCATAAGCCAGAAATCAAAAGAGTTATAAGCAGGGAAGTAGTTTTGTCGTCCAGGAATTTGACCAGGAATGGATGCTATTATGATATCTCATTTGACCTTCACAAGGGTGAATGCGTAGGGATCTTTGGTCCTGCAGGATCAGGTAAAAGTGAAATAATAAATACAATCGCCGGCATCATGAATTTCGAGAAGGGAGATTTAATAGTCAAAAACCAGGGAGTCAAAAACAGGGAACTTCCTCATATAAGGCTGGAAAAGGGTATTGGGTATTTCTCGGGTGAAACCGGAAAAGAGCTATTTTTCAACTGGCCGGTCATTAAAAACATTTCAATAGTAAATATCAGGAAAATATTAAGAAAATTCTTTCCAATGATAAATTTCAGGGTAGAAAAACAAATGGCGGAAAAGATTGTGCATGAGTTGAAAATAAAGACCCCGGATGTTAGCACGGATTGCTACTCTTTAAGCGGCGGCAGCAAGCAGAAAGTTTCTGTGGGGAAGTGGTTTGAGAGGAGTCCCGACATACTTTTACTGGAAGATCCAACTATCGGAATAGATGTAGGAGCCAGAAAGGATATATATGAAACTACTTTTGAGATGAAGAAGAAAGGCATTTCAATGATTCTTGTTAGCGATGACCCTATAGAATACTCCATTCTGTGTGACAGGATAATGTTTATAAAGAATGGAAGAACTCAAAAAGTTATTAGCTCTAAAGAGTTTAAAGAGGTGATGGAGATATGAAAATTCCGGACAAAAAAAAGCTATTACCTCCAATCATAACTCAAACTTTAAAGACCCATCCTGTAATTCTGATCTTAATTGCTCTAATAATATTGTTCTCAATTTTATATCCAAAAAGATTTCTATCACCTTTGAATTTCTCAACGATTCTAAAACAGTTTACGACACTTACATTATTTGCACTCGGCCCTTCAATTGTAGTAGTAACCGGCTCATTGGACTTATCTTTTGTTGGAATCTGGATGCTGGGGGGTATTCTTGTGTGGATTCTCATGCCAGTATTTGGGATATTCTCAATTCTTATCATCCCAATACTGGGATTAGCGACGGGGTTTCTTATTGGCGTAATACAGGTCAAAGCGAAAATACCCTCATTTATACTGACCTTAAGTCTGTTAGTAATATACTGGGGATTAACAGCCCTGCTCTCTGGCGGATATCCCAGGTCTGTACGCGAATATGAGTTTATAACCGCGCGGTTGATACAATATATTCCAACGGCTTTTCTATTGTCTATCCCCATAATAATCGCTGCAGTATTCGTCATGATGCGTACAAGGATAGGCACATATCTATATGCTATCGGTTCGAATGAAGAAGGAGCCCAACTGGCAGGAATAAACATTAATAAGTACAAAATTATGGCTTTCACTTTAAGCGGGGTATTTACAGGAATAGGATCAATTATCCTGTTTTCACATCTCGGAAGCACCGCGCCGGTGGAGCTGAATCTAAACAATATGATCTGGCCTCTGGTAGCAATTGTTCTGGGTGGAACACCACTTATAGGGGGAAGCGGTGGGCCTCAAAGAACGATACTCGGCGCCCTGACTTTTACTGT
>DATBWS010000071.1:0-5761 GCA_036514675.1 Candidatus Hydromicrobium sp. | reverse complement strand
TACATCAATATTCAGTACTTTGCACTCGATTAAACCGTCATCTATAAAAATATGGGTCCCTTTTTTGATGTCTTCTATAAATTTATTATAAGTTACTTTGATAACATCCTTTATATCGGAGTAACCGGAACCATAACTTTCGGCTGTAGTAAAAATGACTTTTTGTTTTTTTCCCAGCTTTATCTTATTTTCTAACTGACCGATTCTGATTTTGGGGCCCTGAAGGTCCAGTATTATTGCTGTGTTTTTTTTAAGTTCCTGTGAGATTTTTCTTATTTTTTTAACTATTTCGATGACTTCTTCGGAATTACTATGAGAGACATTTATGCGGGCTATATCCATTCCGCCGGTTATCAGATTTTTTAAAATATTCTCTTTTTTACTCGCAGGTCCAATGGTACAGATTATTTTGGTCTTTCTCATTTTCAAGGCAACTCTTTTTTCGCAATTTCCCAGAGCTTATCTTTTTCTTTAAGAGGCAGCTCCTTAAAATTTAAATTATTTTCATCAGCATATTTCTCTATAAAATTAAATCTTCTTATAAATTTTTTACTTGCTTCGTATAAACTTTCTTCACAATCTATACCAAGCCGTCTCCCCAAATTTACTACGCTGAAAAGGACATCACCAATTTCATCCGGAATCCGGTTTTTCCGGTTTTCTTCCATTTCTATTTTCAATTCAGCCAGTTCTTCATTTATCTTGTCAAAGATATCAATTGCTTCTTCCCAATCGAAATCCAGTCTTGAAGCTCTATTTTGAATTTCATAAGCATAGTGGAGTGAGGGGAGGGATTTGGGAATTCCACTAAAAATTGAATCCGGCTTTTCGAATTTTTCTTTTCTTTCTTTTTTCTTAATATCCTCCCAGTTTGCCAGTATCTCATTACTGCTATTTAGAACCATTCCCTTAAATACATGGGGGTGTCTTCTTATCAATTTTCCTATAATGCCCCGCAGCACTTCATTGATACCGAACTCTTTATTTTCGACTGCAATTTGACTGTGAAACACTATTTGAAGAAGCAGATCGCCTAATTCTTCTTTAAGCCCTTTATGGTCTTTGCTCTCAATGCTCTCTACTGCCTCATAAGTCTCTTCTATCAGGTTCCTCTTGATGGTTTTATGATTTTGTTCCCTGTCCCACATACAGCCTTCAGGCGACCTGAGCTTACTCATTATATCCACTAAAATGGCAAACAGTTTCCCGCTGTCATTTATTTTGTCTATATCCTCAAGATCACTGCCGTTCAACTGGAATTTCATTCGCTTTCCTCTTCGGTTCCTGTATCAGTGTTATTTTCTGTTCCGGTTCCGGTATCGGTACTATTCAATGTTCCTTCCACATCCGTAAAATATTCAATATTGACTTTCTCTATCAGAGAAAAAATAAAATCCTCCCATATCTCAATCTTATGCAAATTCAGCAGGTATGTGTTTATGGACTCTTCAACTTCACTAAATTTTTGAATATATTCTTTTTCATAGTCGGTAGCCTTTATAATATGAAATCCATACTCAGTTTCAACAATCCCGCTTACTTCTCCTACATCAAGGGCAAATAGCACCTTATCAAATTCTTCAACCATCTGACCTTTACTTACAAAACCCAGATCTCCCCCATTCTCTGCACTGGTGGTATCATCTGAATACTGCCGGGCCAGATCTTCAAAATCTCCGCCATCTTTTAATTTTTCCTGAACCATTTCTATTTTACTTAAGGCTTCCTCTCTTCCTTCCTGTGTCTCCTCAGAGTTATCCTTTATCCACGGAAACATGGCCAGAATATGGTTTGCTTTAATCCTGGCCGGAACCAAAAACTGTGTATTTTTATTATCTTCATAATACTTCCTTACTTCATCCTCGGTTACGGTCGCATCTACTGTGGCTACATCAAAAATTTTACTGCTGAGTAATTGACTTCTGAAATAATTCTCCAGAAATTTTTTAGCTATGCCCTTGGCTTCTAAGTCCTTTTCAAAATCTTCTTCAGAGGGATATTGGTCTCTTAACAATTCCATCTGTTCATCAACTTCCTTGCTGGTTACGGCAATATCATTTTCTTCTGCATATTTTTCAAGAAGCTTTATAACAATGAGTGAGTCAACTATGTTGGCTTCCAAAGTTTTTAATCCTTCTTCATCGGTTGGTAATTCCTCACCGGTGTCCTGACTTTTCAAAAAATTCATATAAACATCTACTTCATTTTGCTTTATTTCAATCCCGTCCGCTCTAGCTACTGTCTTACTGCAGCCGGCAAATAGAAAAACAAAGATCAGTAGCATAATCATACAGATAACGCTTTTCTTCAATCTTTACCTTCTTTCTTTTTATTAAATATTATATAAAACTTATTATATCATTTAGGTCATTTAAGACTAAATCCAAATCAATATTTTTGCCAGCTTTTTTTATTATTATTTGTTTGGTTGCCGGTTCGTATGACAGACTACTATTTCTTCTATTCATTTCTCTGGCTTTGCTCTGCGGCATATCAACTCTCTTTAATATAATTCCTTTACCGGCGGAGAATAAAATTTTCTCTATCCTCGCTTTCCGGAGTAAATATTTTATTCTGGCTATGTTTACAAGATTATTTACTACCGGTGGCGCTTTTTTATATCGCAGGTCCATTTTTTCCTTTATTTCATCTATTTCACCCGGACTTTCCGCATTTCCAAGTACCTTATAAATATTAATTCTGTCTTTTTCACTTTCAATATAGCTTTTGGGGATGTAGGCACTGACCGGCAGATCAATTTGAACATTAATATCCTCTTCTATCTTCTTACCCTTAAGTTTTTCAATCTCTTCTTTTATTATCTGACAATACATATCAAAACCCACACTATTTATGTGACCGTGCTGTCTGGGGCCTAATATTTCTCCCGCTCCTCTTATCTCCAGATCTCTCATTGCAACATTGTATCCCGAGCCAAGGTCGGTATATTCGGTTAATGTTTTAAGCCTCTGAAAAGCCTGAAGACCAAGATTCCTCCTGCCGGGATAGAAAAAATAAGAATAAGCTCTTTCCGAAGATCTGCCTACCCTTCCTCTTAATTGGTACAACTGGGATAATCCAAATAGTTGTGAATTTTCAACTATTAATGTATTTACATTTCCGATATCCATTCCGGATTCTATTATAGAAGTGGTCAGCAGTATATCGTATTTTTTATTTATAAAATCGCTCATTATTTTTTCTATTCTACTGCCCTCCATCTGACCGTGAGTAAGGGCGATACTTGCCTGTGGAACCAATTGCTGCAGCTGGATTTTCTTATTTTCTATACCGGATACTCTATTGTAAACATAGTATACCTGCCCACCTCTGGCCAGTTCTCTTTCTATCGCTCTTCTTACAACCTGATCGTCAATCTCACCCACAAAGGTTTCTATCGGATTTCTGCCTTCCGGATAAGTCTCGATTAGTACAATATCCCTGACTCCGGTAAGAGACATATGCAGCGTCCTGGGAATAGGCGTAGCGCTCAGGGTCAATACATCCACTTCAGTTTTCAATAACTTTATTTTTTCCTTGCTTCCAACTCCGAACCTCTGTTCCTCATCTATAATTATAAGACCCAGGTCTTTAGGTTTTATATCTTCCTGGAGAATACGATGCGTACCGATTATCATATCTATTTTGCCTTCATTAAAATCTTTTACTATATCCTTTTGTTTCTTTCTGGTTCTAAACCTGCTTAAGACCTCTAAATTAACCGGATAATTTTTATACCGCTTACTGAAAGTCTGGTAATGCTGATCAGCAAGAATTGTAGTGGGAACCAGCATCAGAACCTGCTTTCCGTTTTCTATTGATTTAAAAGCTGCCCTTACCGCAACCTCGGTTTTCCCGAATCCCACATCACCGATCACCAGAATATCCATTGGTTTGGACTTACTCATAGCATTCTTTACGTAATCGATTGCTCTAACCTGATCAGGGGTTTCCTTAAACGGAAATAAGTCTTCTATTTCCTTCTGCCAGGGACTGTCAGCAGGAAATGCATAACCGCTTGCGGAATCTCTTTCTGCATATAGCTTGGCCAGGTCAATGGCAAGTTTGTGCACGGATTTTCTTACCCTTCTTTTAAGGCTATCCCACTGCCTGGAATTAAGGGGGGTTATAGCAGGATTTTTTTCACCAATATATCTGCCGATCCGGTCAGCCTGCCAGGTTGGAACATATAGTCTGTCATTATTTGCATACTCTATTAAAAAATATTCCCTTTTATAACCGTCAACCTGCTTTGAAATAATATCAATATATTTTCCTATACCATGGTTTTTATGGACCACATATTCCCCCGGTTTAAAATATTCAAGACCAACAGCCGGTGAAATCTTTTTTTCAGATATCTGATACTGCATCCGATCATAAATATCCAGTTCACCGTATAATGAAACATCCCTGGACTGATAACCCCTGTATAATCGGAGGTTTGATATACCTGCAATACCGGACTGGAGCAGATTATACTTAACTTTATCTCCATTTTTTAAATAATGGTAGGATACGGAATTACTTAAAAATAGCTCCTCTATCTTTTTTCTTCTTTCGCTTCCGTCAATAGAAATAATAACCTTCCTGTTGTCTTTAAGATCCTTTTTTATATTCTGTATAAAGTCAACAGAATTTCCAAAACTTTTTTTCTGTTTTGCTATCTTGCTGAGATCGAACTCACCCTTACCGTTCGCCTGTTCTTTAGCGGAGATTATATTCAGTTTTAAACAAAAATCCTCTCTTTCCAAAAAATCCTTTTCCATCAGATAGGAATCTGCAATTTCTTTACTGGCGGTTCTTAGAATATCTTTATCTCTGTCAAAGATCTTATGAAGAATATCGATATCGCTTCTTATTTTTAAATAAATTTCTACAGGATCACAGAGCACGGCCGCAAATTTTGGAATATTATCTTTTAGTAAATCAATAAAAGAAATCATTCTGTCAGCCGATCTTGCGGCAACTGTTTCTTCTATCTCCCAGGGATTTATATTCGGGAAAACAGAGATCTTGTTTAAATCTTTTATCAGCTTATTGTTTGAAACATCATAAAAAAATATTTTCTCTGCCTCATCTCCAAGGAAATCAATCCTTACCGGATTTTCACCTGTTATATCAAAGATATCTATAACACCCCCTCTTATACTGAATTCCCCTCTATCATAAACCATGTGGACTCTTTCGTAACCACTGCTGATAAAACCTGATATCAACCAGTCTCTTTTATATTCACCTCCGGCCTGTATTTCTATACTTTCCATTTTGCTAAATTTAGAAACAGGCATTAAATTTAATAAAGAATTGCTGGTGGAAATAATTAAAGACGGACTACCGGAACTAGTGACATTCAATAAATTTTTAATGACATTAAGTCTTCTGGCAAGGTTTTCCGGGGCAGTAATTCTATTTTTATAAAAAATACCATTTCCAAGACTGGGAAAATTAAATATTTTAGCCTTTGGAATAATACAACTTATTTCCTGTTCCAGCTCAGAGGCTCTCTCAAAAGTCGATGTGATTACCAGAACCGGAATATCAAAATATTTTAAAAAAGCACTTATAATAAAGGGCCAGATATTTTCATCTGCAATCAAGGTATCAAGACTTGTAACTCTGCCTTTTTTGCCTTCAGTATTTGTTTTCTTATATTTTTCTATAAACTGCTGCCACTGCTTTTCATTTATAAAATTTTCTAAAAACATTGCCATAATTAATATTTTAAAACCGTTGTCAAGAATGATTATATAAAAAAATA
>DATBWS010000070.1:0-3045 GCA_036514675.1 Candidatus Hydromicrobium sp. | reverse complement strand
ACCCCTTATATCCATTGGCAGCGCAAATATTTGCCAGACTGTCTCCCAGTGCACCCCACCTGCCGTGCCCTACATGAAGATTACCGGTAGGATTAGAGCTTACATATTCCAGCTGCACACTTACCCCTCTTCCGCTCCGGTTAAATCCAAATTTTTCTTTACTTTTTATAATACTTTTAAGGCTTTCTTTTATAAATTCATCCTTCAAATTAAAATTAATAAATCCCGGTTTTACTATATTTACATCCTTGATTTGATCCCATCCGGAAATTACTTCTTCTTTAAGTATTTCAGCAATTTCCAGGGGGTTTTTCTTTAGAATTGGTGCAAGCACCATTGCGGCATTGGTTGAGAGATCACCGAACTTTTCATTCTTTGGTTCTTCTATAGTCAGATTATTTAAACTTGATTTGATCTCCGCCAGTCTGCTGACATAATCCTGGATTTTTTGTTTTAATTCATTTATTACCAATATTTTTTCTTTCACTGGAGCCGACGACCGGACTTGAACCGATAACCTGCTCATTACGAATGAGCTGCTCTACCAATTGAGCTACATCGGCTGGTTAGTTGGATAAAACAGTGCTTCTAAGTACTTCCGCTGTCGATTCTGTCCTTATCTTCCGGCCTGGCCTCTTCACCGGTATCTCCCTTGATCTCTACTCTTTCATTAGTAATCTCAACTTCCGAAAGGGGAATAGATTTCCTGGTCTCGTTGTCAAATTCCACAATTATAGATTTTTTTAAAGGTTCATATCCGCATACTCCGCCGCAGCCCAAACTGCATTTTACTTTTATTCCTCTTTCCGGCGCCTTTTCAACAAACTCCTTATATGAATCATACTCATATTTCAAACAGCACATAAGTCTCCCGCATATTCCGGATATTTTAAAGGGATTTAAAGGAAGATTCTGGTCTTTTGCCATTTTTATAGAAATTGATTCAAAGTCAGTTAAAAAACTCTTACAGCACAGGTTCATTCCACACGGGCCCAGTCCCCCAACTATTTTTGCTTCGTCTCTTACACCAATCTGTCTCAGTTCTATCCTGATTTTAAAATAAGTAGCGAGATCCTTTACCATTTCTCTGAAGTCCACTCTTTTTTCGGAGGTAAAGTAAAATATCATCTTACTCTTATCAAACATTACATGAACATTTATCAATTTCATTTTAAGATTGTATTTTTTAGCCAGCTGATTAAATTTCTTTAACCCTTTTTCCTCCTTATCCCGGTTTAGTTCATCAACCGATAGATCATAATAGGTAGCTTTTCTTATCACTCTATTTAAGGGTGTAGTAATACCGCTTTCACTTATATCCACCGATGGTACGGCTACTTCTCCGATTTCCCTGGAGTCTTCATCTATGTGGCATATTACCTTATCTCCCACTTCCAGCTTAATGCCGGCAGGATCATAGTAGTGTACCGTATCATTTTTTCTAAACATTATACCCACGATCAAAGACATGACTTTCACCTCTTATCAGTATATATATTCTGAAACTGAAGGAAAATATTATCCAGCGCCAACTCGGAATTAATAGAGTAGTTGAGATAACTTCTATTTCCTTCTATTACACTCATCAATTTAAAAATTTTATCTATCTTGACATCTTTAACGTTCTTGCCTATAAAAGAATAATTTTTTAAAAAATTAAGGCTATCCTCTCCGGCTCCCAATTTTACTGCAAGTATATCTTCAAGCCAGGCAGATATTATATCAAAAACCCTGCTTATACCCAAATTATGGTATTTGCTTATTTTTCTTTTATGTTTTGATTTTAAAATCTCCAGGTATTTATTTATATCACTTTTTTCAAAATCACTTTTTCTTATTTCACCAAATTCCTTCTCCAGATCTGCTTTGACAGCAGCTTCCATTTTTTTAAGTATTTCAACCAGTCTTAAAGTTAAATTTATAGCAACAGCGGAAGCCCCGGCCTGACTTCCCTGCAGTATGTTTTTAATACCTTCATCCAGGTATTTATCCATTATCTCGAAATCAGCTTTCCTCCGGGCATTTTCACCAAATTTAAAATTCCAGTTGTAAACAAGGCATCTGGATACAACTGTGGGAAGCATTATCGATATATCCTCCGTAAGCAGTAAGAATATACTATCATCATCGGGAGGATCTTCCAGAGTTTTTAACAGTCTGTTGGCAGCTTCCTGATTCATAAGCTCGGATTCTTTGATAATGCATATTTTTTTTCCGGGAACATAGGAGCTTAATCCCATAAATCTCTGCAGTCTGGCGATTTCTTCTATTCTTAAAATATTTCCTTCAGGTTCTATAATTAAAACATTGGGATAGATACCTTTTATTGTATTTCTACAGATAATACAACTTCCACATCCTTTTTGGAGACAGTTGACGGATGCAGCAAAATCCAGCGCAAGCCTGTGGAGAAGTTCCATACTATTTCCATAAAACAGGTATGCATGTGAAATATTGCCACTTTCTATCATTTTTGAAAGTAACCTTATATTTGACCGGTTAATATTATCTTCAGTTAAAAAATCAATATTTTCCAGTATTTTCATCTCTTTTTTCCAGATACCCGCAAACTTTTCTTTTTATCTCTTTAAAGATATTTTCGATATTTTCTTCACCGTTAATAATTACAATCCTGCCTTTATTTTTCCCGGCAATATCAAGATAACCTCTGTAAATCTTTTCCTTAAAGCCGTCCTTTTCAAGCTCGATCCTGTCCGTCTTTTTGCCTGCGGCATCCATTCTCTTCTTGCCTTTACTAACCTTAACCGACAGTAAAAAAGTAATATCAGGCACCACTCCACCGGTAGCCCAGAGGCTCATCTCCAAAATTTGCTTTTCCCCCAGTCCTCTGGCTATACCCTGATACACCACTGCCGAATCAAAAAATCTGTCGCATAATACAATCTTTCCTTCACTTAAAGCGGGCGCTATTACCTTTGATACCAGTTCTGCCCTGGAGGCCAGAAAGAGAAAGGCTTCAGCCTTAGGAGACATATCCGGATTTTCTTTATCCAGAAGAATCTTTCTGATTTTCCGGCCAATTTC
>DATBWS010000069.1:0-9975 GCA_036514675.1 Candidatus Hydromicrobium sp. | reverse complement strand
TAGCTCTTATAAATAATGACTGCGTAGTCGAAAAAGACTGGCTGTGTGAGATGCTGTCCATTTTCAGGCAATCTACAGATAACTCCAGAATAGGAGCCGTGGGTTCTAAAGTAGTTTTTTACTATCCATATTTACCTCTTCAGTTAATTGCCAGCAGTAAGAATCAAAAAGAGGTAAGAAATAATAAAGGATACAGAAGGCTGGGTATTAAAATATCTGATCTGGAGGTTAGTAGTATTGGGAGTGACAACAGTTGTCAGGATAATTTAAATGAAAGCGTAAAGTATCTGGACGGATTTTACCCTGCAGAATCCGATAATAATGGGGTAGTCCATCACTGGTCGCAGAGTAATGCTATTCTGGCCATACCCATAGATGATCTGAATAGGAGCATAGAGATACAGTTCGAAGTATCATCATATCTTTCACCTAATAATTTACAGATGGTGATAGGTGAAGAAATTTTAAAGGATATCAGGCTGTCGGGGAAACCCAGAACAGTAAAAATAAAGATTCCAAAAAGATTTTTTATTTACAGGAAAGATATTATCAACAGTTGCGGGATTAAAATAAACGAATCATTTTACAGCAGGGATAGGGGTTTTGAAAGCTTTGATGAAGGACAATATAACCGGGTGGAGGAAATCTTTGGACTTTCCGGGAGCAGCTTTATGGTGGATAGGAAAATGCTGGAAGATATCGGTTGTTTTGATGAAAAATTTTTCACCTATTATGAGGATATCGATCTATTCTGGAGATCCAGGCTGGCAGGCTGGAAAAATTTCTTTACCCCTAAATCCGTGGTAAGGCATTTCCACTGCGGGACAAGCAAAGAATGGTCTTATTATTTTACCTATTACGTGATTAGAAATAGGCTGCTTATGATTTTTAAATGCGGCTGGCCGCTTTTATTTATTAAGAGTTACCTGGCATTTGTTTTTGCAAGTGTAATCAGTATTTTATATTATCCGGTTAATTTGTTAAAAAGCGTAAAACAGAGAAGAGTTGATATTCCCATAAGGATCAGAATTTTCTTTGAGCTTTTTTATATACTACCCCGGAATTTAATAAAAAGAATTAAAATAAGAACCGGCAGGAAGGTGCAGGATAGAATTATTAAAAGCTGGATGAGAAATTTTTAACAGGGTATGTTATGAAGAGAATTGCTATTTATGATAGATATTTATCAACAGTTGGAGGTGGAGAACGATATAGCTGTAAGATTGCAGAAATCTTATCCAGACAAAAAGAGTTTGAAGTAGATTTGATAACCGATATATTTGCTGACCTGGAAAAAGTTTCCACAAGACTTAACCTTGATCTGAGCAGGGTAAATTTAAAAATATTTCCTTTTATATCGGAAGATTATGCCGCAAAAATTACACAAAGATATGACCTTTTTATAAATGCTACTTATCTAAGTTCGCTTCCTGCATACGGTCACAAAAACATATATTTATGTTATTTTCCCACTCCTTTTAATGTAGATTTTAAATCTCTTCATAAGTTTTTACTGATTTTCTTCAGACGGCCGGCAATATGGTTATTTAGACTTGCAGACAGATTAGAGGATGGATTTGATGAAATAGAAGTAGAAGAAGGTCTATATGATCCTAAAAGATTTCTACTGAGAAGAGGCAGCTGGAGCAGTGGGAGAGCGATACTGGCGGTGAAAAAATCCAACCAGCATTTGAGGCTTGGTTTTAAAAACCCTGTTACAAGCACTATTGACCTGATGAAAGTAAATATTAAAGTATTTGAAGGAGGAGCAGAGAGTAAGAGATTCTTATATAATGAAGATATCGAGCTAAAGAAAGGTATTAAGAAAACTGTAGAAATCCCATTTAATTCTGCGGAAAACTTTGCCCGGGTTTTGATCTCATCCGACACTTTCGTTCCTGTAGAAGCTGACAGTAATTCTAAAGATTCCAGGAAGCTCGGAGTAGTTGTTTATAATCAGAGGAAGATAAACTTTTTTAAAAAAGCTGTTTTTAAAATTTTAGGATATATTCCTTTATTTCTTATAACTTACCCCAGAGATTTAACATTTCTAGAAACTTACAACGAGATAATTACTATCTCGGAATATTCCAGGAAGTGGGTAAAAAAATTATGGGATAAAGAAAGCACTGTTTTATTTCCTCCGGTGGACATAGATAGTTTTAAGACAGGAAAGAAGGAAAAAATCATTTTAAGCGTGGGTAGATTTTTCCCCGAACATCATAACAAGAAACAACTGGAACTGGTGGGGGTATTCAAGGAGCTATTGGATCAGTATCCGGTTGAAATGAAGGGTTATACTTTATATCTGGCAGGTGGTGTCGGAAGCATGACCAGCCACCTGGAGTATGTGGAAAAAGTAAGAGCTGCAGGTAAAAATTACCCTGTAAAAGTGATAACTAATATGGAATGGGAGCAGTTAGTGGGGATTTTTGCCCGGTCGCATATTTTCTGGCATGCTTCGGGATTGGGTGAAGATGAAAGAATTCACCCGGAGAAATTCGAGCATTTTGGGATAACTACGGTAGAGGCAATGGCGGCCGGATGCATTCCTGTGGTCATAAATAAAGGAGGACAGAAGGAAATTATAAAAAACGGATACGACGGGTTCCTTTTTGACAGCTGGAAGGAACTTAAAGATATTACTATAAAAATAATAAGCGGGAAGGTAAATATAGAGGAAATTAGAAAAAATACAGTTAAAAGCTGTAGAAGATTTTCAAATTCTAATTTTAAAAAAGATTTGGTCTCCATAGTTGATGAAATTATAAAAGATAAGAAGTTTCGGGAGCGCACTTGGATATAAGTATCATAATTGTAAATTATAATAGTCTGGATTTTGTAAAGAAGTGTACCAGCAGTATAAGGGAGCATACCGATAAAAACGGAATAACCTATGAGATACTGGTAGTGGACAATGATTCAAATGACGGGAGTGTGGAATATTTAAAGGAACAGAGCAGGGAAAATGACAATTTTTATTTGATTACAAATAAGAAGAATCTGGGCTTTTCCAGAGCTTCTAATATTGGGGCATCGAGGGCAAAGGGACAGTACCTGCTGTTTTTAAATCCTGATACCAGATTTATAAGAGGCAGTCTGGCGGATCTAATTAATTTTTATGATAGAAAAGATAAAACCAGGAGGGTAGGAATTGTCGGAGCAAAAATATTAAACCCGGATGGTTCAGTGCAATTCAGTGCCAGGTCCTTTCCAACACTGGCGAGGCAGTTTTATGAAAGTTATTTCTTATACAGAATATTCAGAAGAAGCCGTATTTTTGGTTCTTATTTCTTAAGCTGGTGGGATTATGGCAGCCAGAGGGAAGTGGATTGGCTTACGGGTTCATTTATGTTTATAAGAAAAGATTATTTTATTCGGGCAGGCATGTTTGATGAAGATTATTTTATGTATAGTGAAGACAGCGATCTATGTCTCCGATTACACAGAAAGAATTTCAGGAACTACTACTACCCCGGTTTCGTAATAGAACACTCTGACAGCGGCATTGCTTCCAGAAATATAGCTGTGAGGGAAGCCGGAATCTGGAAGAGCAGAAGATTATATTTTAAAAAAAACTACTCTATAATTCATGCCAGGTACTTAAGTTTACTTTATTTAGCCGGTATCTTTAACAGGATACTGCTTTTTACGATTTTGTCTGTGTTTAAACCTGGAAGTATAAGCAGGTCCAGGCTATCAGCTTATTTTAAGGTCTTTGGATTATATTTTGGAGATTCAAAAATATGACACTGGATAATAAAAGGAAAGTTCTTCCGAATGTAAGCTTTATAACCACTGTTTACAATGAGGAAAAAAACATTATCGAATTTCTTAAGAGTTTGATGGAGCAGGCCTTTCTGCCCGGTGAGATAATTATAGTTGACGGAGAATCGAAAGATCACACTTTTAGCAGTACATTAAGTTTTTTTAGAGACGAAGTCTCCCGGAAAAGAAGTAATCTTAAGATGGTATTAATAGATGGCGGCACTAAAAATAAAATGAAAAATGATAAAAAAAATAGTAAGCCGGTTATTAATATAAGAATAATCAAAAAAAGCGGAGCAAATATTTCACAGGGAAGAAATGCCGCAATAAAAAGTGCATCGGGCGGGATTATTTGTGTAAGTGATGCCGGGTGTATTCTGGATAGAAATTGGCTGGGAGAAATCACCAGGTTTTATGATGATACCTCCTGTAATATAGTCGGAGGTTTAAACCTGCCATTCTGCAGGAATTTTGTACAGAAATGTCTTGCTGTCTGTATTATGCCGCTGAAGGAAGAGATAAATACTGAAAGATATATGCCCTCATCCAGAAATATAAGTTTTAAAAAGAAAACATGGTTTGATATTGGCGGTTATCCTAAAGATATGGATTACGGAGAGGATATGAAATTTAATTTTAATGTAAAAGCTGCGGGCTACAGGATAAGATTTAATCCCGGTGCAATCGTTTACTGGAAAATGAGGGAAAACCCTGTTCAAATATCGAGACAATTCTTTAGATATGCAAAAGGTGATGCCCGGGGAGGAATGTATTTGTACCGTCACGTAGTAAGGTTTTTTTCCTTTATCATATTTATAACAATTTTGCTTTGTGCATTTTACCTGAGCAAATGGATTTTGCTTATACTTGTTCCTCTTTTTATAGCTTACATCTATAAGCCTTACAGCAGGTTGATAAAAGCATGGAGAAGCAATGGGAACTGCGGTTTTTATGGAATGGAAAAATTATTATCTATATCTACTTTTTTTATACCTCTTTTACTTCTACAAATTGATTTCTCAAAAATGTGTGGTTATATTTACGGTCTCCTGAAAAAAAGGCCTCTTTAAAAATATTATAAATTAAAAATATAAATTTTAATTAAATGTTTATAAGTATTTTTAAAAAGTATTTAAGTATTTTTAAATTTGTTTTATAATATAAACTAAAATATAAAATTTAATCATTTTATTATAGATATTTTTAATTAAATATGAGATAATAATAAAAAATAATTATTTAATGTATTTTTAAAGACTAATAAAAGTTAAATAAAAAGTTAAATAATATCTTGATAAGATTAAAGATATTAAGGAGTGAAAAATGGCTTACGATGATGATGTAAAAAAAATTGATACAAATGAATTAAGGGTTAATCTCACCAAGTATTTAACTGAGAATTTAGGAGATACTATATTTATAACCAGATATAACAGGTTGGTGGCAGAACTCAGAGTATATACTGAAGAAACCAGGAGAAAAACTGAACTTAGAATTGCAAAGAAAATGCTGGAAGCTGCCGAAAGAGAAAAGAATCAGAAGAAATAGAAGATTAACCTATAATTACTGATAAAATAGCACATATTATTCTTGAATGAAGATATGTGCTATTTTATTCTTACCGGATCCGTAAATAACTGCACCGGGCGGTTCATTTTGATTGACTTAATAAATAATTATGCTAATATAAAAAAACTTAATAGATTTTACTTAACTATAAATTCAAGCTCATCATGAGTTTTAAAAAAGAAAAATGTAGTTATACAAAAAAGTTGATCAGCATGTTCCTCTGGCTGAAAGATAATTCCTGCTGGCGAAGCTTATAATAGCCTGGCTGATTGGAATTTTTATTTTCATTTAAATTCTTTTTTATTTTCAATAATTTCTTTATTAATTAATATCAAAAAATAAAAATTCAGAAAGTATTTCCATTCAGGCTAAGCAAAAAGACAGAGAATCCTTTATGGAAGTACTTTTTTTATTCTATATGAAAAGGTGAAAGAAATTTTTAATGATATGACAGTATGGAACATCAATTTAATGATTGAAAAGGTGGAAGAATATGTTTTATCCATCTAAAAATGACTATCTTGCAAGATCAGAAAACTATAATTTGATACCGGTATATAAAGAATATATTGTTGATACTGAGACCCCTACCTCTATATTTATGAAAACAGTGGGTCTGGAAAAAAGGGGATTTTTGCTGGAGAGTGTAGAAGGATTAAAGAATTTATCAAGATATTCTTTTATCGGATTTGGATGTAAGAACTTAATAAAATTTGACGAGGAAGTTTTTTCCTTCGATGACGGAAGCGGGGAAGTATATGAAACAAAAACCAGAAACCCTCTTCTGGAACTGGAAAAAGTTATGAAGAAATACAAGCTTTATAAAAATCCAGAGCTCGACCATTTTGTAGGCGGCGCCGTAGGCTACCTGAGTTATGATCTGGTAAATTATTTTGACGAGGTCCCTCTTACTGAAAATAGGTTGCATATACCTGAAATAATACTCTATCTTACTGACCTGGTAGTGGTTTTCGATCATTTGCTTAATCGCATAAAAATAATTTCCACAGTGAAAATCGGAAGTAAAAATTCTGCCGGAAAAGCTTATGATGCTTCAGTTGAAAATATTGAAAATCTGGAGAAAAAAATTAAGCAAAGTGGTGGAAATAATTTCAGAAGCAGTTTCGGTTCTACAGCTATTGATAATTCTACCGGGAGTATAAGTTTAAATTCTAATTTTGAAAAAGAAGGATTTTTGGAAGCAGTAAAACGGGCAAAGAAGTATATTACCGAAGGTGATGCATTTCAGATAGTACTATCCCAAAGGTTTTACACCGATAAGTTTTCCGATTCTTTTAGCATTTATCGCGGACTTAGAACTATAAATCCATCTCCATATATGTATTATTTTAATTTTGACACATTTAAAATTATTGGCGCTTCCCCGGAACCTCTTATTAAAATTAACGGCAGAAAAGTTTTAACCTGCCCTATCGCCGGCACCAGAAGGAGAGGCCAGAGCTCCAAAGAGGACAGAATTCTTGCTGCTGACCTGTTAAATGACAGGAAAGAAAAGGCTGAACATAATATGCTTGTTGATTTATCCAGAAATGATCTGGGGAGAGTATGCCGTTATAATAGTGTAAAGGTTAAAAAATATATGAGTGTGGAGAAGTATTCCCATGTAATACATCTGGTGTCCAGAGTTGAAGGAACCCTGGACAAAAATAATTCAATATATGATGCGCTAAAAAGCGTTTTTCCTGCAGGCACATTATCAGGTGCCCCAAAAATAAGAGCAATGCAGATTATAAGCGAACTGGAACCTGACAGGCGGGGACCATACGGCGGAGCAGTAGGATATTTTGGATATGATGGCAATCTTGACAGCTGCATTACCATCAGGACTGCTGTTATAAAAAATGGCATAGCCTATATTCAGGCCGGTGCAGGAATAGTGTATGATTCTGAACCTGAAAATGAATATAATGAAACCTTGAATAAAGCAGCTGCTCTCTTTAAAGCTATAAGGTTGCTTAAATAGATTGGATATAGAAGATTTCTAAATAATAATGCAAGGAGATTTATAAAATGAAAGATTTTTTAGAAACAGTTTTAAACGGAAAGGATCTTAATCAGGACGAAGCATACAGAGCAATGGAATTCATAATGGAAGGGAATGCAAATGACTGCCAGATTGCAGCTTTTCTTACTGCATTAAAAATGAAAGGGGAGACAGCTGCTGAAATAAGCGGTTTTTCCAGGGCTATGCTGGAAAAGGCTGTAAAAGTGAAAAGCAAACATAAAAACCTTGTAGATACCTGTGGAACCGGCGGTGATGGCTTGTATACTTTTAATATTTCCACTACTGCTGCATTTATAGCTGCAGGAGCGGGGGTACCAATTGCAAAACACGGCAATAGAAGCGTATCCAGCAGAATCGGAAGCGCCGATGTCCTGGAAGAACTGGGAGTAAACATAAATCTTGAATGCAGTGAGGTTTCGGATTGTCTGGATAGTATAGGGATAGGATTTATTTTTGCCCCTAAAGCGCATACGGCTATGAAATATGTAGCCAGAGCGAGGAAAGATATGGGTGTAAGGACTATTTTTAATATTTTAGGGCCCATTACCAATCCGGCGCAGGCAAGCGGCCGTGTCCTGGGGGTGTTTGATGAAAATCTAATAGAGGTTATGATAAATACTTTAAAGAATTTGGGTGTGGAGAGAGCATTTGTAGTCAATGGTGAGGAAGGGCTTGATGAGTTTTCAGTTTCAGGTAAAAGCTCGGTTGCCGAGTTGAGAGACGGCAGGGTTATGAGGTATATTTTTGATCCGGAAGATCTGGGTTTTAAAAAGTCAAATATTTCAGATCTCGCTGGTGGAGATAAAAAAGAAAATGCCAGAATTTTGATTGATATTCTTTCCGGAAAGGAGAAGGGTGCAAAAAGAGATTCTGCAGCTATAAATGCTGCAGCGGCAATAGTTTCGGGTAAAAAAACCGACTGCCTAAAAGAAGCTTTAAGGTTAGCCGAATATTCCATCGAAAGCGGTAAAGCATATGAGAAATTGATAAAACTTATAGAATTCACAAATAAAAAATAAGTTAAGATTGAAATTGGTATGTTTTAATAAGGGAAAAATATAATTTAGATATAGAGGTAAGTTTGAATTATTTAAAAGAAATTTTATCTGCAAAAAAAGAAGAAATAAAAAAAATAAAAAAAAATCCTGAATTGATGAAATCAAATATATCAAAAACAATTAAAAGCAAAGGGGATTTTTTAAGAAATATCAAAAAGGGAAAAATAAATATTATTGCAGAAATTAAAAAAGCTTCTCCTTCCAGAGGAATTATAAACAGACGGCTTGATGTTGAAAGGACAGCCCTTACTTATGATAAGTTTAGAAGCTTTATCTCCGGGATCTCAGTTCTTACTGAATCATTATACTTCAAGGGTGACCCTGAAGATATAAGTAGAGTCAGGAAAAAAACGAATCTGCCGGTATTAAGAAAGGATTTTATTTTCAGCGAAATTCAGGTTTACGAGAGCGCCGCTCTGGAAGCAGATTGTATTTTGCTTATCAGTTCGCTTCTGGGTCGTGAGAAACTAAAAAAACTTCATGAATTTGCCGGAAATCTGGGATTGGACGTGCTGGTTGAGGTTCACAATATAAAAGAACTGGATAAAGCGCTGGATATCGGTGCAGAGTTTATAGGTATAAATAACCGAAATCTAAAAAACATGAGTGTTGATGGAAAAACAATTTATGATTTTTTGGAATACTGCAGTAATAAAGATTTTTCTGATAAAATTTTTGTCTGTGAGAGTGGAATAAGAGATATTGGATATATTAAAGATTTGTTTTTGAAAGGAATAAATGCATTCCTTATAGGGGAATATTTTATGTCAAGCAATAATTTAGAAAAGACTTTAAGAGATATGGAACTTGGACTAAAGATAGAAAATCTGTTATAAAAAAGACTTAAGTAGGCTGTAGAATGGTCTGGATAAAAATCTGCGGAATTACAAATTTGGAAGATGCAAAAGCAGTATCCCGGTTAGGGGTAGATGCCATGGGATTTGTACTGTCTACAGACAGTCCCAGAAGAGTGGAGTTGGAGACAGCAGAAAAAATAATTGACGTGCTGCGGAGTGAAGAAAACAAAGTCTCGATGGCAGGGGTATTTGTTAATGAAGAAATTGAAAGGGTTCTTGAATGCAGCAAAATTTTAGGATTAGACTACATTCAGTTTTCGGGAGATGAAGAAGAGAATTATATGGAAAATTTAAGGGGAAAATCCGGGAATATAAAAATTATAAAATCGATAAGAATCAGAGATAAAAATGAAAATTATAATACTGAAATAAATGAAAAAATCGAAAAGTTAAAAAAATATGCAGATTTTATTCTGTTTGATAGCTACAGGAAAAATATTTATGGAGGGACAGGAGTGCCTTTTAACTGGGAGGCGGTAAAGAATTATGGTAATAGAATTCCGGTTATATTATCCGGAGGACTTGACCTTGAAAATGTTAAACAGGCAGTAGATATTGTAAAGCCTTTTGGTGTGGACGCATCGTCCAGACTGGAAATCTATCCCGGTAGAAAAGACCTGGATAAAGTTACAGGATTTGTAAATGTTTTAAAATAGATAATGAGGATTTTTGGAGTAAATGAAAAAAGATAGAAAAA
>DATBWS010000068.1:0-7967 GCA_036514675.1 Candidatus Hydromicrobium sp. | reverse complement strand
GGAAAAAGGATTATGGAAGAAGGAAAGAAGACAAAGGATTTACTTCGGGATATTTTGAAGAACTCCATACTTTCTCTGACCTTCAGTAAACAAATGACCTGGTCGGATTATGATATTAAATTTATTCGTCCTATCAGATGGATACTTGCTTTATATGATAATGAAATAATCAGATTTGACATAGCAAATTTAAATTCGGGAAATGTTACTTTTGGCCACCGTACACTCAGTCCCGGACCCATAACTATTAAGAATGCCGGAAGCTATTTTAAATTGCTTGAGGATAAAGGGAAGGTGATAGCTGATTCTGCAAAAAGAAGGGAATTAATATTAGAACAAATAAATCAACTGGAAGAAAAAGTATGGAAGGGTAAAAATAAAGTGGTCCTGAACGAAGACTTGCTTAAAGACGTAGTGAATCTGGTGGAGATACCAAATACTATTATAGGAAACTTCCCTGGTGAATTTCTTTATATTCCAAAAGAACTGCTGATAGAAGCAATACAATACCACCAGAAATATTTTGCGGTTCTGGATAAATCCGGCAATGTCAGCACTAAATTTGTAATCGTGCAGAATGGAATAAAAGATGAAGGTGCGGTAAAGGAAGGAAATGAGAGGGTATTGAAGGCCAGATTGAATGATGCCGCATTTTTTTACGAGGAAGACAGAAAGCATGATTTTTGCTACTGGACTGATAAATTAAAAGAAGTGATTTTCTTTTCTAACCTTGGCAGTATGTATGACAAGGCTGTAAGACTGAAAAAAATAAGTATGCATATGGCAGACTTACTGGATGGCAGCAGCCTAGAGGGTAAGAATGATATATCCACGGATCTGGCCGCTGCAAGTATGCACTGTAAATGTGACCTGGTTACAAGCATGGTGGTGGAGTTCCCGGCGCTGCAGGGGTTGGTTGGTCGTCAGTACGCCAGGGAAAAGGGCGAAAAATACACAGTTTCGGATGCAATTTTTGAACACTACCTTCCAAGATTTGCCGGTGATATTCTGCCATCAACAGATGTGGGCTTAATACTATCTATCGCCGATAAAATCGATACCATAACCGGAATGTTTCTGGCCGGAAAAATACCTTCCAGCTCTGAGGACCCCTTTGCATTGAGAAGAAAAACCTCTGGCATTGTGCTATCAATCCTTAAAGGCAAATATGATTTTGAAATCGCCGATTTAATAAATTACGACCTGAAATTGTATCTTGAATCTTATGATTTCAGAGGCGTGAGTGGTTCGAAGATTATTAACGAAGTCAAAGATTTTATTATTGCAAGATTCCGGTTTTTATTGGAGAAAAAGGGCAGGAGGCTGGATATCCTGGAGTCGATTCTGGAAGCAGGGTGCGGATCTATTCTGGATATTGATTTAAGATATGCTGCAATAGAGGAATTTATCGGGAAGAGGGATATTAAAAGGATTTCATTTCCTATGACGAGATGCAGAAATATTATTGGGGGAAAAGAGTTCGGAGAAGTTGAGGAGAAATTTCTGGTAGAGGAGTATGAAAAAAAATTATTTTCATCTGTTAAAATGAAGAGAGCTTCAATAGAAGACCTTGTACGCAGAAAAGACTATATTTCAGTTCTTGTTGAGCTTAATGAGTTAGGAGAAACTGTGGATTTATTTTTTGATAAAGTCCTGGTTATGGATAAAGACGAGAAAATAAGATCTAACAGGATTAATTTGATAAAAAAAACAGTTGATCTTTACATGATGCTGGGAGATTTCTCGAGATTAGTTATAGATAACGGTTAGAGGGATACGGAAACCCTTTTTTTAAGTATTCTGCTCTTATATTTTTTTCTTTTTTTTGGTATCATAATGCGGTTTGTTTTTTATAATTATGAAATTAAATTAGTAATTTTACAGTGGGAAAGGGTTTGATACAAAATGATTTCTAAAAAATATGTATATTTTTTTGGCGAAGGCAGTAAAGAGATGAGAGAACTTCTGGGAGGAAAAGGTGCAAATCTATCAGAAATGACCAATATAGGTTTACCGGTACCCCATGGCTTTACTATAACTACAGAAGTTTGCAATCTGTTTTATGAACTGGGTAAAAGGTATCCTGAAGGCCTTGAAGATCAGATTGAAGAAAATCTAAAAAAACTGGAAGAAAAAATGGGGATGAGTCTCGGGGATGAGAAAAATCCGCTCCTGGTTTCTGTAAGATCCGGGGCAGCTTTTTCTATGCCGGGTATGATGGATACAGTGCTGAACCTTGGTTTGAATGATAAAACCGTAATGGCCTTAATCAAAAAGACGGAAAACGAAAGATTTAGCTGGGATTCTTACAGAAGATTCGTCCAGATGTTTGGTAACGTGGTAATGGACGTGGAACACGATAAATTCGAGGAAGCTCTTCAATCAAAAAAAGATAAAAAAAATGTAAAGTTTGATACCGACCTGACCGCAGAAGACCTGAAGGAACTTGTGGAAGATTATAAGAAAATAATCAAGGAAGCTAGAGGTAAAAGCTTTCCTCAGAATCCCAGAGAGCAGCTTAAAATGTCCATTGATGCGGTATTTGGATCCTGGAATAACAAAAGAGCCATATCTTACAGGAATCTTAATGATATTCCCCATAATATTGGCACTGCGGCAAATGTGCAGGCTATGGTTTTTGGAAACATGGGGGAGGATTCGGGGACAGGTGTGGCTTTCACCAGAGATCCGGCAACCGGTGAAGATGAGTTTTATGGTGAATATCTGATAAATGCACAGGGTGAAGACGTGGTTGCGGGAATAAGAACCCCACAGCATATTTCCAGATTAAAAGAAGAAATGCCTGAGATTTATAAGCAGCTAATCGATATACGGAAAAAATTAGAAGAACATTACAGGGATATGCAGGATATTGAATTCACCATCCAGGAAGGGAAATTGTATATACTTCAGACCAGAACCGGTAAGAGAACAGCAGCTGCTGCACTCCAGATTGCAGTAGATATGGTCGAGCAGGGTTATATAGATAAAAAAACTGCAGTAACCAGGGTAGAACCACAGATGCTGGATCAACTGCTGCATAAACAGCTGGATAAAAAAGCCAAAGAGAATGCGGAGTTACTTACCAGAGGACTGCCGGCGTCGCCCGGGGCGGCATTGGGCAGAGTGGTTTTTGATGCGGATATGGCCGTAAAAGAAGCCAAGGATGGAAATGTGATTCTGGTAAGAACGGAGACATCTCCTGAAGATATTCAGGGTATGGCGGTAGCACAGGGAATTTTAACTGCAAGAGGAGGAATGACCTCACATGCTGCTGTAGTGGCACGGGGTATGGGTAAATGCTGTGTGGCCGGTGCGGAAGACATTAAAGTATTTGAGAGTAAGGAGTATTTTGAAGTAAATGGCAGCAGGATAAACAAAGGCGATTGGATTACCCTGGATGGTTCAACTGGAGAGGTGTTTAAAGGTAAAATTCCGGTAGTGGATCCTGAAATGGGGAAAAATTTCAAAAAATTTATGAGCTGGGTAGATGATTTTAGAAAGATCGGAGTAAGAACAAATGCCGATACCCCTAATGATTCCAGGGTTGCCCTGGACTTTGGAGCTGAAGGCATCGGTCTTTGCAGAACAGAGCATATGTTCTTTGAAGCAGATAGAATAAAAGCTATGAGAAAAATGATAGTAGCTGGTACCAAAGAAGAAAGAGAAAAAGCTCTGGCAGGGCTTCTCCCTATTCAGAAAAAAGATTTTATGGAAATATTTAAAGTAATGAATGACCTGCCTGTGACCATTAGGCTTTTAGATCCACCCCTGCATGAATTTTTACCCAGTGAAGATGAAGATATCAAGGAAATAGCCGGGGAGCTGGGTTTAGAATTTGATGAATTAAAGGCGACTATTAATTCTCTCCATGAAATGAATCCAATGCTGGGACACAGAGGATGCAGGCTTTCCATTACCTATCCTGAAATTCTTGAAATGCAGGTCAGGGCCATATTTGAAGCAACTGTTGAACTTACCAGGCAGGGATACAAAGTTAAACCAGAGGTAATGGTTCCGCTGGTTGGAATTGTAGAGGAATTCAAAATTTTAAAGGAACAAATTGTTAAAATTGCTAATGGGATAATGAAGAAAGAGAATCTGAAATTTGACTATAAGGTGGGAACGATGATAGAGATCCCAAGAGCCTGTGTTGTCGCAGATGAAATAGCAACAGAAGCTGAGTTTTTCAGCTTTGGAACAAATGATTTAACCCAGATGACTTTCGGATTCTCAAGAGATGATTCCGGAAAATTTCTTCCTGATTATATAGAAAAAGGAATCCTTGAAAAAGATCCCTTTGCCACCCTTGACCGGGATGGTGTCGGCCCGTTAGTTAAAATGGCAGTGGAAAAAGGCCGGAAAACGAGGGGAAATATAAAGATTGGTATATGCGGGGAACACGGTGGCGATCCCAGTTCGGTAGAGTTCTGTCATATGATAGGAATGGATTATGTAAGCTGCTCACCATACAGGGTTCCGATTGCCAGGCTTGCAGCTGCACATGCAGCGATAAAGGAAGATAAAAAATATAAAGAAATTTTTTTGGATGTTTAGTAATAACCCCTCTAATAAATAATATATTAGTGGTAAAATAAATACAGTCCTGTTGTATTTATAAAGTGATAGTGATTTGATTTTTATTTTCCGGAAGTTTTGCCAGATATATTACTATTGCCATATTTTCAACATTTGGAAGAGAAATGAATAGAAGTCTAAAAGAGGGCGAAGTAGAGGAATTAAAATCCAGAACTGACATCTACGGCATTGTCTCAAATTATGTAAAACTCAAGAAAACTGGCAGGAACTATACCGGACTCTGCCCTTTCCATAAGGAAAAAACTCCATCCTTTACCGTCGATACCTCAAAGCAGCTTTACCACTGTTTTGGGTGTGAAGAAGGCGGCGATGTGATAAATTTCTTAGAGAAGATTGAAAATATGGAGTTTATAGAAGCTGTTGAATTTCTGGCAAAAAAGATTGGTTACAGTTTAAAGTATAATTATAGCGGTTCTAAAGAGTCATCAAAATTAAAAGACAGGCTTGTAGAACTAAATGAGCTGGCTAAAAAATATTTCAATTACATACTTTTTAACAGAAAAAAAGGTTTGCCTTCGTTGAATTATCTAAAGAATAGGGGTTTCACAGAGGATACTTTAGAGGAATTTGAGGTGGGGTATAGTCCGGATAGCTGGAACGATTTTTCAAATTTTGCTAAAAAAAGGGGATATAAACCGGAGGAACTGGTGCAGTGCGGGCTTGCTGTTGAAAGTAAAAAGGGCATTAGTGAAATATATGACCGGTTCAGGGGAAGAATTATGTTTCCCATCCAGGATATAGTAGGGAAAACAATAGGTTTTGGGGGAAGAATTATTTCAGAAAGCAGTAAAACCAGCAGCGGGAAAGCAAAATATATCAATACCCCGGAAACCAGGCTTTATTCCAAAGGTAAGAATATATATAGAATCTTTCAGGCTAAAAATCAGATTGTGGAAAAGGACGAGGTTCTTATAGTAGAAGGGTACACCGATGTAATGGCTTTGCATCAATCGGGAATAAAAAACACAGTTGCCAGTCTGGGTACTGCTCTTACTTCAGACCAGATAAAACTTCTGGGGCGGTTTACAAAAAATATTGTACTGGTTTTTGACAGCGATACAGCCGGTATGAACGCTTCCCTCAAGGGAATTGAGAGATTAAGAGAGTATAATGAAAGACTGGATTTATATTATGAAAATAATTTGAATATTAAAGTATCCATACTGGAGGAAGGTTACGATCCAGCTGATTTTATATTTAAAAGAGGCAAAGAAGCTTTTGCCGGGAGAATCGAGGATTCACCTGCTATTATCGATTTTACAATTGATGCAATTGTAAAAAGTTATGATATCAGCAGCCTGGCCGGTAAGCTTAAAGCAAGCGATCATCTTATAAGGTTTATATCCACCCTCTCTTCAAGTATCATTCAGGAGGAGTGTATAAAAAGAGTGGCCCAGAAGTTAAATCTTAAGGAAAGTCTGCTTGTGGAAGAGATGTTAAAGAAGGAATATGATCGCAAGAATAAAATCGTAAACCTGGGCAGAGATCACGACAGCGAAAAGAAAGAGCCTGGAACTGAAAATATTATTCCCTTAAAAAGGATAGAAGTGGAAGCGTTAAAATTAATAATAAATGGGCTAGGAAGCAAGATTGATGATTTTTTGAATCTGGAGCCGGATTATTTTAGATTTGAGGATACCAGACAACTTTACCTGATTATAAGAAATGAGATTGCAAGAGCAAAGGAAGATAATAAAAGGGTAAACTTTCCAATAAAAATTACGTCTGGAACAGTAGAAAATGAGGATGTGAGAAAATTATATAATCATATTTTATTTAGCGAGCCGCATTTTACAAACCAGAACATGGATCTGGTAAGCAGTGAAATAATCAACAATTTAAAGGGAATCCACATTTCCGAAGAAATTGAGAATATCAGGAAAAAAATGATAGAATATGAGAAAAATAAAAATGCAGGTGGTAAAAAAAATGATGATCTCGCCAGTAAATATGATGAGCTGTACCAGAGATTAGTAGAACTGGAAAAAGAAAAAATGAATTTGAAAATATTTTAAGTTTTGAGGTGAATTTTATATGAAGAGAGGATCGGAATTTAAGCTGGAAGAAGTGAAAATGTTGATAAATAAAGGTAAAACTGATGGTATCCTGACTACCGAAGAGATTGCCGAAACCCTTTCAGACATAGAGCTGTCCAAAGAGCAGATTGAAAACATTTATGATGTTATCCAGAATCTGGGCATAGAGATTGTAAACGAGGAAGATGAGGAAATTGACAGCGGAAGCCCGGGCAAGAAGAGTGGTGAGGAAGTTTTCAGCAGAAAACTGGATTTAACTATAAAATCTCCTACAAATGATCCGGTTAGAATGTATCTTAAGGAAATTGGAAAAGTAAGACTGTTGACCGCCTTCGAAGAAGTTCAACTTGCAAAAAAGATTGAACTGGGTGACCCGGAGGCTAAGAGGATGCTGGTTGAAGCCAATTTGAGACTTGTTGTAAGTATTGCCAAAAAATATGTGGGAAGGGGAATGTTATTTTTGGATCTTATACAGGAAGGAAATCTGGGACTTATCAGGGCGGTCGAAAAGTTTGATTATAAAAAAGGTTATAAATTCTCTACATACGCCACCTGGTGGATCAGGCAGGCTATAACAAGAGCCATAGCTGACCAGGCCAGAACCATAAGGATTCCGGTGCATATGGTAGAAACAATAAATAAATTAATAAGAATACAGAGGCAGCTTCTGCAAAAATTAGGGAGAGAGCCCACTCCGGAGGAGATTGCAAAAAAAATGAAATTTTCGCCGGAGAAAGTAAGGGAGATTATGAAAATTTCCCAGGAGCCGGTATCTCTTGAAACTCCTATCGGGGAGGAAGAAGACAGCCATCTGGGGGATTTCATAGAAGATTCTGAAGTAGAAGCGCCTTCTGATGCCGCTTCCTTTACTATGCTTCAGGAGCAGCTTCAGGAAGTCTTAAATACATTAAACGATAGAGAAAGAAAAGTAATCCAGCTGAGATTTGGGCTGCAGGATGGTCATCCCAGAACCCTGAAAGAAGTCGGTAGGGAATTCGGGGTTACCAGGGAAAGAATCAGACAGATAGAATCAAAAACTCTGGGGAAGCTAAGACATCCGAATAGAAGCGGAGTTTTGAGGGATTTTCTCGAGCACTAGGATAGTCATGATATTTCCCGGTACGATATATTTAAAGCTGAAATTCAGTGTTTAAAGTCAGAATTATTTGATTAGTTTATTTCAATTATTCGTGTTAAATTACTATTGAAATAAACTTCTTATATACTATAATAGCATATCGTGCCATCCCAGTTCCCCGATAGCTCAATGGTAGAGCATTCGGCTGTTAACCGAAGGGTTGTAGGTTCAAGTCCTACTCGGGGAGCCAATTT
>DATBWS010000067.1:0-2362 GCA_036514675.1 Candidatus Hydromicrobium sp. | reverse complement strand
TATTTATGCAGCTTTAGTGGAAACCTATGCCGTACTCGGATTACTTGTAACTTTCTTCCTTATTAATGCGGTTCAATTTTAACAGGTGGAAAATATGGCTGAATTAGATAATGTTTCCAAAAAAGTTCTGGATGATGCAGGAAAAGAGAAAGATAAGATATTGAAAGAAGCCAGGAAAAAAGCGTCTGCAATAATAGAAGACGCTGAAAAAAAGGCTAAAGGCATACACCAGAATGGAAAATTGGAAACATGGGAAAAATATAAGGAAATCCTGAATATTGAAGTATCCAGGGCAAAATCTGAAATAAATCAAAAGATACTTATGTATAAAATTGGTCTGGTGGACGATACTATTAACAGAGCCAGGAAAAAGCTTGCCGGATTCGGTAAGAAAGATTATGAAAAATTTCTCAGGAAAACTCTGGGAGCATTAAATGTTGATGGGGGTTACTATCAGATTGGAAGCGAGGAAACAAATATTGATGATAAGATGGTTGAGTCTATCGGGGATTTAAAAAGAGCGGACGGGAAACCGGATTTTAAAAAAGGCATCAGGATAATAAAAGGAAAAGCAGAATATAATATAACTCCTGACAGTTTCATTGATTCAAATATTGATGATGTCAGGATGGATACAGCATTATATCTGTTTGGCAAGGAGAAGTAATAATTGGTACGGATTGATTATGATATAAGCGATGACAGCGACTATCTTTTTACATGTGCAGAACTCAGGACAAGGGAAATAGAATTTCTGGATAAAAATAGAATAGAGAGGATGTTCATATCTGAGGAATTGGATGAATTTATTAAAGCATTGAGAGATACAGTTTATTCCAGATATATAAATGATATAGAAAACTCCAGAAGTTTCGAAAAAGTTGTGGTAAGTGAGTACGATAATACTGTTAAATTCCTGATTGAGAGGTTGAAGACCGGGCATAAGGCGGTAATAGAAATTCTTTTTCTTGAAGAAAACCTGCATAATTTGAAAGTAATTATTAAATCGATTGTTCTTGATATGGATTTGGAAAAACTTTTTATTCCCATATTACATTCATATCAAATTCTAAGAGAGGCTGTGCTGACGGGAAATTATGAAGAGGTCGATGGGTCGATTTCAGAGGTGCTCCAGTTTGCAGTGGAGCTTATTGGCGTGCAAAAAAAATACCGGTTTCTGGAACTTGAACTGGAAAAATTTTATTTAGAAAAAGTTTTAAATTCCATTAAAGAACTGAACAGCAGAATGATTAGAGATTATTTAAAACACATTATAGATATACTGAATATAAAAAACATTTGCAGGAATAAATATCTGGCGGAAGATTTAAGTTTTGATTATTTTTTGCATAAAAACGGATTTCTGCCAGAAGAATATATGAAGAAGTTTGAGGGTGAAAGTCTGGACTTTTTTGTAAGGGAAATGGAAAAGACGGATTACGCAGATATAGTGGCAAAGGGAACCCATGTCCTGCACTCCGAGAGGACTTTCTCTTCATTTGAAAAAAGCGAGGATATGTTCTATATTGATTTTTTTGATCCTGTAAAATTTACGGTTTCAAATCTGGAGAGAATTTTTCAATTTTTTTTAAAGAAAAAAAACGAACTAAAATATTTAAATATTATATATACCGGCATTCTCCACGGCATAGATAGAAATAAAATAATAAATAAGGTAAAGGTTTAAATGGATATTAAAGTTGCTGCATTCGGAGAAAATGACATTATGCTGATATTTAAGGCGGCAGGAATCGATGTTTTTCCTCTGACTGGCGAAATTGAAGAAACTTCAAAAACGGAGGATAAACTAAGGCAGCTTGTATCGGAAGGTTACGGGATTATTTTTATGACGGAAACTGTCGCATTGAAATTGGATCATCTGGTAAAAGAATATGCAAATGAAATACTGCCTTCCATAGTAGTGATTCCCGGACTGGGAAAAAGAAATAACTATGCGGTCAAAAATTTAAGAAGAGCAATAATAAAAGCGGTAGGAGCAGATATTATGAAGGAAGAGGAAAAGGAAAATAGGAGTGAGTAAATGGATGATTTAGGAAAAATTGTCAAGGTGGCGGGCCCACTTGTTGTAGCCGGAAATATGTCCGGTTCTAAAATGTTTGATGTTGTTTATGTTTCTGATAAGAAGTTGATGGGAGAGATAATAGAATTCAATAAGGACCTTGCTTCCATACAGGTTTACGAAGAGACGGGAGGCATTGGAGTCGGTGAACCGGTGTATCCTACCGGCGGACCATTGACTGTGGAACTGGGCCCCGGCTTACTGCAATCTATTTATGATGGAATTCAAAGACCTCTTGATGAAATTTATAAAAATACCGGGAATTTTATTGCCAGAGGTGTC
>DATBWS010000066.1:0-2559 GCA_036514675.1 Candidatus Hydromicrobium sp. | reverse complement strand
TATTCATAAAATCAATGATTTAGATGGTTTTATTGCAACTTTAAATAAAGAAAAGGCCGGACTGATTACCTATAAAATAATTGATGGGGACCTGGAAATCGTTTCAGTTAACAGTCTTAAGGAGAATAAGGGTATAGGTTCCGCTTTACTTGATACAGTCATAACTTTAGCCAGAAAGCAAAAAATTAAAAGAGTGTGGTTGATAACTACAAATGACAATATCGATGCTTTAAAATTCTATCAAAAGAGAAACTTCAGTTTAAAAAAAATATATCCTGGTACAGTAAAGTTATCGAGAGAATTAAAATCATCAATACCCTTAACCGGTGATTATGGAATACCTATAAAGGATGAGATTGAGCTGGAAATTACACTATAGATTTAATCTTCTTTTAATCTCAGGGATCTTTTCCCGGGCAGCTTCTACTCCCCTCTGGATAATCTGGCTTCCGTGAATTAAATCAAAAAAACCGAAGTCTCCTACTTCAGGTTCTATCACTAAATCTGCTATTTTAAGAGAATTTCTGGTCATTTCCCGATGCATAATATTAAAACTGGTATCAAGGATGTTATTAACCGAAAGTCTCATCGCATTCCGCTTTTTAAATCTGGGTATCTTTTTGAGATCAGGGAACTTTCGCTCACCGGTTTCAACATCGCACTTAAATTCATATGGCTGTAACTCTTTAGTTGTTCTGGAATTACTTTTATTCTCAAGTAAAAACTTCCTATATTTTTCCCGGTCCCTCTCAAATCTAATGGATGAGGCTATAATGAAATTTATATCCATTGTTTTTATGGATTCCGTAGGCAGTGGTTCTATTATTCCCCCGTCTACCAGAACCCGGTTATTCATACATACAGCAGAAAAAAAGCCAGGAATTGAAATAGAAGCTCTGACCGCATCAAGTAATTTTCCTTCGGATAATATTACTTTTTCTCTTTTAGCCAGATCCGTTGCAACACAGCAAAACGGTATTTTGCAATCGCTAAACGTCTTATTCCCAAGGAACTTCTTTAGCACATTTTCAACCCTGCGGCCATTTATAATTCCGTTTTGGGACAATGCCAGATCAGAGAAAAGTAAGAAACTCTTCCAGTTCATTGATCTTACATAAGATTTTATTTCTTCAAGAGTTATCCCGGAACAATAAAATGAACCGATTATAGCTCCCATACTTGTGCCGGCCACCGCGCCCAACTCTACTCCCAGTTTCTCCAGTACTTCTAAAACACCGATATGGGAAAGCGCCCTTGCAGCTCCTCCGCTTAATGCTATGCCAACTTTTCTTTTTCTTTTAAAAATATTCAAAAAATATAATCCTCCTATTTTATAGACCGCTATTTTTAAAGTTAGTATTCATTATAAATTATACTATTTTCGTATTCTTATCACGAGCGACTTAAATATTGATTCAATTTACAATAAAACTATTGTAGAGTAAAATCTTTTTAGTTTTTAACCATAATATACTTAATGATGAATAAAATTATAAAAACTATTATTTTTCTGGTATCCGCAATCCTCGTTTTATCAATGATGTTTACAATCCAGGGATGTGATAAATCCGGTATGGAAATATCCGAAGAAACAACCGGAGAAACATCGGAAGGCACAGATTCTGAAATTGATGATGCCGGGGGTGAGCAGAACATCAAAGACACTGAAAGCGATGGTAAAAATTCAATAGATGTTTCCTCTCAAGAAGACATCGATTCAGACAGGCAAAAAACCAGCACCGACAGTACTGCCGCCGATGATATTGATATTTCAGAATTAAGGTTATATTTTACTCAGGCTATGAAATACTATGAGGAGGAGTCTTACCTTATTGCAGAATTTTATTTAAATAAAATCAAGGACAGCTACCCGGTGCTCCAGGACCATATTTTTTATTATATTGCAAAAAGCCTCCTTTCACAGGAAAAATACTACCAGGCAGAGGAATACTATCTGAAATTAATAAAAAATTACCCTGATAGTATCTGGGCAGAAAACGCCAATCTGGAATACGCAGATATATTCTATATCAAGGAAGATTACATAACTGCCGAAAGTGAATATAAAAATTTTCTTACCAGCTTCCCTGATTCCTCCTATGTACCTTATTGTTTATTTCAGCTGGCTGCCAGCCAGGAAATGAACGGAAAAAAAGATCTGGCTTCTGAAAATTATAAAGAAATATGGCTGAAATATCCTCTTAATGAATATTCGGAAATTGCCTGGGAGAATTTGAATAAACTTGCAGAAGAAGGTTCAATTGAGCCATTTATTCCCACAGCAAATCAGATTTACGGCAGAGGAGAGATTTTCTTCGGCATTTACCATTACAGCAGCGCCCTGGATGAGTTTAATAGGATACTGCAGGGAGATTATTTAAATAGTCTGTCGCAGGATCTTTACAGTAAGACATTATTTAAAAAAGGTATGTGTTATTTTAACCTGGGCGATTATGACGAGTCAAGGAATTACCTGCTTCAATCCTATCAAAAGTATCCATCAGGTTCCGTAGCCGATGACAGTCTTTATTATCTGGGTAGATCTCTTACCAATCTAAA
>DATBWS010000065.1:0-27789 GCA_036514675.1 Candidatus Hydromicrobium sp. | reverse complement strand
AGCAATAGGTTAGAATTAAATTAATAAGGTAGAACTTGAGAAAAATTTAACATATATTTAACATACCCTGCATAAATTTTATAAAAATTAGGATATAATATTAAAAAAGTTTTATAAGATTAAAAATAATTAAATTGTTTGTTAAAAATCAAAGGAAGTGAGATATGAAAAACGATAATGAGATGAAAGAATTCGTATTAAAAAAAGCCCACGAAAATAATGTAAGATTTATCAGGTTATGGTTTACAGATGTTCAGGGCATTCTAAAGAGTTTTTCCATAACGATTGAAGAATTGGAAGGGGCACTTTTAGAAGGTATGGGTTTTGATGGTTCATCCATTGAAGGATTTTCCCGCATAGAGGAAAGTGATGTCATTGCTTTACCGGACCCGAACACTTTTCAGATGCTACCGTGGAGTCCTCTGGAAAATGGAGTGGCAAGAATGTTTTGCGATGTTTTAAATCCTGATGGTTCTCATTTTGAAGGTGACCCAAGATGGATTCTGAAAAAAGAACTTAAGAAAATAGGTGACATGGGATATACATATTATGTCGGACCTGAACTTGAATATTTTTATTTCAAATCCGACAAAGGCAAACCTGAAACACTTGACAGAGGCGGATATTTTGATTTAACCACCCTCGATGCCGCAAGCCCATTAAGAAGGGATACTATTCTTTATCTTGAGTCAATGGGTATAGGTGTTGAATACTCACATCATGAAGTAGCCCCTTCACAGCATGAGATAGATTTAAGATATACTGATGCCTTAACCATGGCAGATAACGCAATGACCTATAGAATGATAGTTAAGGAAGTTGCAACAAGAAACGGAGTTTATGCAACATTTATGCCTAAACCCATATTTGGAGTTAACGGCAGTGGTATGCATACCCATCAATCTTTATTTAAGGGAGATAAAAATGCTTTTTACGATTCTAATGATAAGTATAACCTGTCAGGCATAGGTAAACAATTTATTGCAGGATTGCTTAAACACAGCAAGGAGATAGTTGCAATAACAAATCAGTGGGTAAATTCTTATAAAAGACTGGTACCCGGTTATGAAGCTCCTGTTTATATCTCATGGGCAAGAAGAAACAGGTCCACTCTGGTGAGAGTTCCAATGTATAAGCCGGGAAAAGAAAAATCAACAAGAGTTGAATTTAGATGTCCCGATCCTGCATGCAATCCATATCTTGCATTCAGTCTGATGCTTGCTGCCGGAATGGAAGGTATAAAAAATAAATATCCGCTGCCTGATCCGATAGAAGAAAACATTTTTGAAATGGATATAGAAAGAAGAGAAAAAGCAGGAATAGAAACTCTTCCCGACAACCTGTTTGAAGCTTTGCAGTATTTTGAAAAAAGCAAAATTGCAAGAGAAACCCTGGGAGATCATACCTTCTTTAAATTTATCGAAAATAAAAAAATTGAATGGGATAGATACAGAATACAAGTGACAGATTATGAACTGGATAACTACTTGCCTATTTTATAAAATTCGTAATCTGTTAAATTAATAAGGCCTTACTTTGAAAGTAAGGCCTTATTTAAATTTACCCATTTACTTTACTAGAGGATTTATGGAGTTAAAATGAAATTCCCTAAAATTATTCAATCAATTTTAGCAGCAGGCTTAAAGCAATACAAAAACCGCCAGCAACAAGCATTTTTATACCACTGATTAAAAGATTACTTCGGGAAATTTTACCCAAAAAAAGACCTATTCCAAATAATATTAAAAATGCCAGAGCAAAACCACTGTAATAACAAATATTTATCGGTATATATTTTCCAAAAAGAAATGGAATTAAAGGAATAAACGCTGTCACTACGGGTGATAGTCCATTTGCGATAGCAAGCACTACCGCAGCAAACTTTTGTGCGCGCGATATTATAGTTTTATCCAGATTGTGAAGAGTCGACTCTTCTAAATCATCAAGTTCTCTTTTCCTTTCCGCTGTTTCACTATTATAAGCACTCCAAACTCCGGATATGCCAAGAGAGATGATTATTGCGGAACCTGCTATAATAACATGTTTATATTCTGTAATTCCAATAATAAAATTCCCTACAAGAACACCAATACTTGTGATTACTCCATCAAAACCATTTATGGCAAAATACCTTCTCACTATCCTGGTAATATTTGCAATTCTGTTGTATGCTTTTATCAGGTTTATATAAGTTAAAAAACTCTTTTTTATTCTTCTCATCTAAACTCTTCTTACCCTATTAAAACAACCGTCGCATTTTTCTATCTTTATATTGATAAATAATAATATATCGGTGGTATTTATGACAAATTTCATTAAATATTTTTTTTAAAAAAATAATCTAGTTAATTCCTTCTTCTAAAATTTTATCCAATATGACACCCGCACCGTAGGAAGATCTTATAAATATTCCGCTTACCACTGCTTTGAAATTAAAACTCTCAGCTAATTTTCTTATACCTTCAAATTCTTCAGGCCTATAATACTTCTTTACCGGAAGATTTGATTGGGAAGGTCTGAGATATTGGCCTATAGTAATAATATCACAATTTACCTCTTTTAAGTCTGCCAGCAATTCTGCTATCTCTTTCCTATTTTCTCCAAGCCCGAGCATAAATCCGGACTTTGTGTAAATATCAGGCCTTAGCAATTTAGTGAATTTTAATATATTAAGCGAAATCTCGTAATCTGCATATTTTCTGGCTATGCCAAAGTTTCTTTTAATTGTCTCTATATTATGACCTAATACATTCAGGTTTTGAGCAAGAAGAATCTTCAAATTATCAACATTTCCTTTAAAATCAGGAATCAGGCACTCTATTTTTAAATGCGGACTTGACCCATTTATTGCACTTATAGTTTTTGCAAAATGAGAACTTCCACCGTCGGATAGATCATCTCTGGTCACCGAAGTAATAACTATATATTTTAATCCCATTCTCTTCACTGCACCTGTTATTCTTGAAGGTTCATCCTCATCTAATGCTTCAGGTTTTCCGGATTTTATACCACAAAAACCGCAATTACGGGTGCAGATATCCCCCATCAGCATGAAGGTCGCAGTTTTTTTACTAAAACATTCAAAAATATTCGGACACTTGGCGCTCTGACAAACAGTATTTAGATGTAAATTATTGATGAGATTTTTGACCTGGTTAATTCTAAAACTATTCAAGTTGACTTTTTTTTTAAGCCAATCCGGCTTACTATTGGACAATTCTACTCACTATTCTTTCCAGGTCTCTAATGGAGCCAAATTCCACTACAATTTTTCCTTTTTTTCTGCCCATCGTTATTTTAATGGGGGCATTCAGATGCTCGGATAACTTATGGGATATTTCCGGGAGTTTACTGAACTGCAATACTTTTCCACCTTTTTTATCTGCAGCGGGTTCTTTCCTCTTAATCGCTATTCTTTCCACATCCCTTACACTGAGGTCATTTTTTATGATTAGATTTGCAACCTTTATTCTTTCCTCTTCTCCATCTATCGCCAGGATCGATCTTGCATGTCCCTCACTTATCTTTCCTTCGTTTATCAATTTTTGAACTCCTAACGGGAGGGAAATCAATCTCAACAAGTTTGTTATCGACACTCTGCTTTTACCAACTCTTTTTGAAAGTTGCTCATGAGTAATCTTAAATTCATCTATGAGCTGTTTAAATGTATGGGCCTTTTCCATAGGGCTTAAATTATCTCTATGAATATTTTCAATAAGAGCCATCTCCAGGGAAGATATATCATCGATATCTGCAACCACTATGGAAGGGATGGTGTTAATACCGATTTTTTTGGTAGCCCTGTACCTTCTCTCTCCGGTAACAATTTCATATTTTTCTTCGTCATCCAGTCTTCTGACCACTATAGGCTGAATAACCCCAAATTCTTTTATTGATTCAGAAAGCTCAGCCAGTGACTCATCATCAAATCTACTTCTTGGCTGATTTCTGTTTGGGATAATTTTATCTAATGGCAGTTCAACTATTGCATTCGATTCACCTTCAGAAGGCCTGTCTATGCTTGGAATTAATGCGCCAAGTCCCCTGCCTAAACCTCTTCTAGCCATTTTCTATCACTTCCTTTGTAAAATTACTATATGCTTCCGCCCCTTTGCAATTAGGGTCATATTCTATTATAGGCTTACCGTAACTGGGTGCTTCGCTCAGCCTCACATTTCTGGGAATTACTGTTTTATATACTTTTTCAGAGAAATAATTTTTAACTTCCTCTATTACCTGTTCAGCAAGTTTTATTCTTGGATCATACATAGTCATTATAGCTCCCTTTATTTTCAGGGCATCATTCAGATTCTTTTTAACCAGATTTATGGTATTCAAAAGCTGACCAAGTCCTTCAAGGGCATAGTATTCGCATTGTATTGGTATAATAACTTCCTTGGCCGCAGTCAGCGCATTAATAGTTAAAAGTCCCAGCGCCGGCGGGCAGTCAATCAGTATAAAATCATAATCCTTTTCGATTTTAATTATTGCTTCCTTTAATCTAAATTCCCTTTTTAAACTTGAAACTAATTCCACTTCTGCTCCGGCTAGTTGTATAGAAGATGGAAGGAGTCTGAGATCTTTATATGAGGTATCTATAATTATTTCATCGGGTTCCCTATCATGAATCAGGATATCATAAATTGACTGTTTAACATCCATAGGATTTACACCCAGCCCGCTTGTCGAATTACTTTGCGGATCAAGATCTATAAGCAGAGTTTTGTAACCATAAGAGCTCAAGTATGCAGAAACATTTACCGCTGTGGTACTTTTCCCTACCCCCCCCTTTTGGTTTGTAATCGCAATTATTCTACCCAGACGCTTTTTACCAGCTAATTCATCCTGTTTTTTATTTTTAATTATCATACTTAAAAACTTCATCTAACAGATTGCCCACTCCCTATTTACATATATACCCATTTGCACAATTTAATATCCCAATAAATAGTTATCTGCTTATAAAGGTTGCTTTATTATTTTATTATAATTTCGGGGGTATATCTCCGGAGACTTTTTTACTTTCCTGATTATCAGAAAAGTCCTGTATTCATTTAGATGAGGAACCTTGATCTCTAACAAATTATCTACCTTTCCCCCTAATCTTGAGATAACTTCCTTGTTATCTTCCAGCTCGGCAAATATTTTTTTACTCTTATAAAATATAATTTTACCATTTATTCTACAAAATGGAATTGTTAATTCACTTAAAATATTAAACCGGGCAACAGCTCTTGATAGAACAATGTCAAAACTTTCCCTGTATAAATCTTCTTTTGCCAGCTCTTCAGCTCTTCCTCTGATTAACCTGACATTTTCAAATTTTAGTTCCTCGACCAGCATATTTAAAAAATTAATTTTCTTTAATGTTTTATCCAGAAGGTAAAATATTTTATTACTTAAAAAAATAGACAAAAGCGCTCCGGGTAATCCTGCACCTGTTCCAATATCCAGCACTTTTTCTGTATAGTTATTGTCGTAAAAAATTTTATTTTTATATTTAAGTATCGAAATAGAATCTAAGACATGCCTTACAAGGATTCCTTTTTTATCCTTTGTACCAATAAGATTAAATTTTTTATTATGCATATAAACTAGATTCAGGTATTCTTCTACAATTCTAATCTGATCCCGGGAAAAACTGATGCCGAGTTCCTCAAGTGATAGTTTTAAAATATTATCAATATTCAAAATTTAATACCTTCTTTAATTTGCCCTTTAGATTTAACATCAGTATTGATATATCCGCAGGTGATATTCCTGCAATCCTTGAAGCCTGACCCAGAGTATTTGGTTTAATTTTTGTAAGTTTTTCCTGTGCTTCGTAAGTCAGCCCGATTATACTAAAATAGTCTAAAGCCTGTGGAAGATAATATTTTTCCAGATTCTCTAATTTTTTAATTTCGCTTAATTGCCTCTTTATGTAACCTTCATATTTTACCCTGATTTCTGCTTGCTTTAACGTATTTTTATCATAACTGTTTTTTTTGCCGACAAAAAAGTCCATTACATCATCAATACCAACCTCCGGTCTTTTTAGAAGTTTATATATGCTTAAAGGAGTACCAATGGATTTAGTGCCCATCTTTTCAAGAATTACATTGCTGTCCTTAACCGGATTCAAGGTGGTGGCTTTCAATTTGGATACTAATCTGTTAATTTCTTTCTCCCTTTTAATTACTGTTTTATACTGCTTATCAGTTATAAGTCCGATATCGTTACCAAATCTGCACAATCTTATATCGGCATTGTCAGATCGTAATACCAGTCTGTATTCCGCCCTTGAAGTATACATCCTGTAAGGCTCTATAAGCTCTTTGGTAAGAAGATCATCTACCAAAACTCCTATATAGCTGCTATCTCTGGTCAGTATCAAAGGGGGTTTGTTCATTATCTTGAGTGCTGCATTTACTCCGGCAATAAAACCCTGGGCTGCTGCCTCTTCATATCCTGAAGTGCCATTTATCTGACCTGCAAAATATAAATTCTCTATTTTCTTGGATTCCAGAGTAAAATTCAGTTGACTGGGAATTATATAATCATACTCTACGGCATAACCGGGTCTTATTATTTTTGCATTTTCCAGTCCCCCAACGGTATTTACTATTTTCTGCTGTATTTCAGCAGGCATACTGGTGGTAAGTCCCTGAAGATACATTTCATTAGTATGGGCACCCTCGGGTTCAATGAAGACCGGGTGTCTTTTTTTCTCCGGAAAATTAATTACTTTCCTATCGATAGACGGGCAGTGTCTTGGTCCATGGGTATCAACCATTCCGGACTTTATGGGCGATTTTTCTATATTTTCTGCGATAATTTTATGGGTTTTCTTATTAGTATAAGTAAGATAACAATCAGTGCTTTTATATATCTTTTCTTCATTCCAGAAAGAAAAACTCAAAGGTTCGTTATCGCCATATTGAACCTCTGCTTTTGAGAAATCTACTGTTCTTTTATCAACTCTCGGAGGAGTTGCTGTTTGAAATCTATCTATCTCAAAATGAAGATCGATTAAATTTTTTGTTAAATTCATTGCCGGGTACTCACCCATCCGTCCAGCCGGATAATCTTTCGCCCCTATTATTATTCTCCCCCTTAAGAAAGTACCGGTAGTAATTACTACCGCTTTTCCCCCAAACAATAGACCGCTTTCTGTTCCAACCCCAATTGCAGTACCATTTTTTACCAGTATTTTATTAATTGTACCCTGTCTTAGAGTTAAATTCTTAGTATTTTCAAGGATTCTTTTCATCTCGATTTCATATTCTTTTTTATCTATCTGGGCTCTGAGGGCCTGAACTGCCGGACCTTTGCTCCTGTTCAGGACTTTAATCTGTATCAGGGTACTATCAGCAGTCTTTGCCATCTGTCCGCCAAGCGCATCTAATTCTCTAACAAGCTGGCTTTTCCCCAATCCTCCTATTGATGGATTACAGGGCATTAAAGCAACTTTATCCACATTAATTGTTAGCAGTATAGTTTTTAATCCTAATCTCGCCGATGCCAATGCCGCTTCACAACCTGCATGTCCGGCACCTACAACTATTACATCATAATTCATATCTTTTACTTTCTTGATATGCCCCTTAAAAAATTTTATGTTTCACGTGAAACATTGCTTTCTATTTTCTCATATTTCCTTATGATTTTTTCTGCCTTATCCTTATCATTCAGTTTTAACAAAAATTTTAACATCCTCTTATCGGCATTATTATGATTGTGGTAAGAATTATATTCATTTATGGATACCCTTATTCTGTATGGTCTTTTTACTCCCTTGACTGCCAGATCATTTATTAGCACTCCTAAATATCCATCTTTCCTATCTATGATAATACTATCAAGATTTTTTAACTCTCTGGAAGCATTTATTCCCGCAATTAATCCCTGTGCAGCAGATTCTTCATAACCGGCCGTTCCATTTACCTGGCCAGCAAAAAAAATTCTCTTAATAATTTTGCTTTCCAGATTATCACTTAATTGAAAAGGAAGTAAATAATAATACTCTACGCCATAACCTGGTCTGGTTATTTCCGCTTCCTCAAGACCCTTAATTTTTTTTAACATTTTAACCTGTAATTCCTCTGATACTGCAGTTTCAAGCCCATTCAGGTATGCTTCGTTTGTATCTCTTCCTAAAGGCTTTATAAAAATCTTTTGTCCTTCTATATCCTCATCTCTTAAAATCTTATCCTCGATTGAAAAGCTATCTTCTGCTACCACCGGTTTTGCGCTGCTTATATTATCTTTCTTTTTATTCATATAGTTCAATACGCATTCAACAAAGCCTCTATTTATGTAGGCCGTATAGATGTAAAGCTGATCTCTATTTTCAGAATTACTTTCATATGAAAATGTCAGATGATCTTTACTATATGATTGTTTTTTCAGATTATTCATATTAATGGATTTTTTATCTACTACTGGAGCAGTATAAGTCTTTAACCGTCCGAACCTAAAACCAAGGTTTTTTAAACTATCCAGTAGCCTTTTAGAACATATTTCGCCCTGTCTTCCTGCCTCTATCACATGCTCCCCCCAGAAAATTTTAGCTTCCAGGAAAGTTCCGGTGCATATAATAATAGACTTGCAAGAGTAAGCAATTCCATCGCTTGTATATAAATAATACTTTTTCTTACTTTCTATTATACTTACTGCAAGCCCCTGCCTTAAATCTAAATTACTCTGGTTTTCCAGTACCTCCTTCATTGACAGAAAATATCTCCTTCTATCGACCGCCGCCTGTAAAGTTCCGGTAGCCTGATTTTCCGGACTTTTGACTTCTTGCAAATGAATATAATTTTTATCAATATTTTTAGAAATCTCTCCCCCTAAAACATCTGTCTCCCTCAACAGCTGACCCTTCCCAAAACCACCTACTGTACTACCGTATGGCATAAGAGCTATACTATCCATATTTATTGACACCAGTAGAGTCCTTGAACCGTTTCTTGCAGAAGCCAGGGCTGCTTCACAGCCTGCATGCCCTGCGCCTATTACTATTACATCATATTTAGATTTTTCTTCCGTTTTAATCACTCCAACTTCCTAAATTCTACAATTTTGTTTCACGTGAAACATTTTCGCCAAATATTCTTACCATATTGTTTTTTGACACTTCTTATTTACCGATGCAGAACTGGCTGAATATCTTATCCAGAATATCATCTCTCGCCGTCTCACCTATTATTTCGCCTAATAGTTCATATGCTGTTCTTAAATCATAAGAGGGGAACTCTTCAGACATTTTATCTTTCATTGCTTTTTCGGCTCTATCCAGTAGATCTTTTACCTCTTTTAATATTTTTTTATGTCTGCTGTTAATAATTATTTTTTCCTCCAGATTAATATCTCCGTTATCCATTACTGCCGATTTTATTTTATTTTCTAATTCTTTTATTCCTGTTCCCTTTAAAGCAGAGATTTTTAAAATATATTTTTCATTAAAATATTCTTTAATTCTTTCCACTTCTAAATTTTGTTTTATATCTATTTTATTTATACAACAAATAATATTTTTCCCTTTTATTTTTTTTATTATTTGCAAATCCAATTGTTCAAATTTTCTGTTTCCGTCCAGAACCAGTATAACCAGCTCTGCTTCATCAATATGTTTCAAACTTCTATCTACTCCTATTTTTTCTATGGCACTTTTTGTTTTTCTTATACCTGCTGTGTCAATCAGGATCAGGAGTATTCCTTCGACGTATAATATTTCCTCCACTGCATCTCTTGTTGTTCCCGGTATAGAAGTCACTATTGCTTTTTCTTTCCTGGAAAGTAAATTAAGCAAACTGGATTTCCCGACATTTGGTTTTCCGATAATTGCTACCTTTACCCCATTTTTAATGATCTCTCCTTTTCTCTCGTTAATTATCAATTCTTCCAGTTCCGCTTTTATTTTTTTTACTTCTCCAATAAGTTTCCGATATGGTGTAACTTCCAGATCTTCCTCAATAAAATCTACTGACGCTTCCAGCTGCACCAGTATATTAAGAATTTTCTCTTTTAGTCTTCTTATCTCTTTTTTTATATTACCCTGTAAATTTTTTGCAGCAATCCTTAAGCTCTGTTCTGTCTTGGATCTCACCAGATCAATAACTGCTTCCGCCTGTGATAGGTCTATTCTTCCATTCAAAAATGCCCTTTTCGTAAATTCCCCCGGATCTGCTATTCTGGCACCATTTTCAACACACAATTCCATCACTTTGGTTGTAGCAATGATTCCACCGTGGCAGTTAATCTCCACAATATCTTCTCGCGTGTATGATCCAGGCTTTTTCATTACCGAAACAACCACTTCATCTATAGTATATCTCTTATTATCAATAATATGTCCATAAAGCATATTATACGTATCAATATCCTTAAGCTTTTTTTTATTTTTTGATCTAAATATTTTATCAGCTATAAAGATTGACCTTTCACCACTTAATTTAACTATACCGATTGCTGCCTCACCCGGTTTCGTTCCTACGGCTACTATAGTATCATTATTTTCCATTCCCATTTTTAACTGTTTCTCCTATACTCATTTTGGATTTCCCAGATTCTAATTATATTTAATATTTTTATTTATTCAAAACTTCAGCCAAAAAAAAATAGCACACCGGTGCCATTTTTCCCCTTTTTTGTATGTAAGCTGTATTTTTATTTGCCGCTTTTTATTGGATAAATGATTATTCTCCTGTTTGGTTCATCATACCTGCTTCTGGTAGTTACATTATTAAATTTTGCCAGCAGGTTATGTATTATTTTTCTCTCATAGGCACCCATTGGTTTTAAGGCTATTTTTCTTCCTTCGTTAATAGCCTTTTTTGCCATAAAAATTGCGGTTTTCTTTATTCTGTCTATTCTTTTTTTCCTATAATCTTTAATATCTATGGTCACATTTCTGTTAACCAGTTTTTTTCTCTTACCAATTAAATTTATAATATACTCAAGCGCCTCTATATTTTTTCCATCTCTGCCGATTGCAATTGCCAGGTCTTCTCCACGAACCGATAACCTTAATTCTTTTGAATCCGCATCAATTTTTACCTCTTCACCCAGGCATATAAGCCCTATAGTTTTCTTTAAAATTCTTTTTATTTCTTCCAGGCCATTATCCTCTGTATCAATATCCTTTACTTTACTCTTGGAACTATTTTCTATTAACCTATTTCTTTTTTGCTCTTCTTCCAGTGACTCCACATATGAATCTATGGCATCTTTTATACTTTTATCTTCAGTCATCTCCGTTACCTCCTGGAATATAAGTGTCATCTTTTCCTTTTTCTTTTTTTCTTTAATTTCTTTCTAATTAACTTCTTTTCTTCTTCGCTTAACTCCTGTCCTCCTCCAGGGCTTACCTTTTCCTGGCTTAGTTCCTCTTTTACTTTTTCCTTTTTAACAAGTTTATTTACAATCCACTGCTGCCCAATAGACCAGATATTTGTGGTCACCCAATATATCAATATTCCTGAAGGAAACTGGTATGATATAAACCCAAATGCTAAGGGCATTATATACATGATCTTTGATTGCCTGGCGTCCGTTGTTGTCATCTTCATTGACAGAAACATTGTCGCAACCATTAGAATAACCAGGATGTAATAAGGATCTCTTGCGTTTAAATTCATCCACAAGAAATTATAATTAGGATTAGTGGCACCGGTTGCTAGGAATTTACTATCTAAAGCGGGTAAAAATCCCATTAATCCCGTTTTAATACCATTTGTAATACCGTTTATATAAAAACTTCCAAGCACATTTGTTACAATTTCAGAAGGGGTTCTCAATGCTTGAAATAAGGCAAAAAATACAGGCATTTGAAATATTAGCGGCAGACATCCCGCAAGGGGATTGACGTTATTTTTCTTATAAAATTCCATTGTCTCCTGCTGCAGTTTCTGCTTGTCATCTTTATATTTTTTCTGCAGCTCTTTAAGTTCCGGCTGTATTTTTTGCATCTTAGCCATCGATCTGGTCTGGCTTATGGTAAGAGGGATCAATATTATTCTTACTATAATTGTCAGTAGTATTATTACAATTCCATAGTTTGCAATGACGTGATTATATAAAAACACTACTATATACTCTAATACATTCTGTATTGGTCTTAATATTTGTAATATTTGACTCAATTTAATAAACCTTTCCGATCTCTACTTTACAGGATCGTATCCGCCTTTATTTAAAGGATTACACCTTAAAATCCTATATATAGATTTAATACTACCTTTTAATACACCATATTTATTTATTGCTCCCATTGCATATTCGGAGCAGGTAGGGTAGAACCTGCAGCTATCTGGCAGTACAGGTGAGATATATTTTTTATAGAACTTAATTAAAAATATCAGTATTTTCTTCACAATTAAAACCAGCGGTTAATTATTATTTATAGTTAGCCTGTAATAAATAAGATCAAATTATTTTCTAATCTCTTCTTTATCTCCCATAAATTAGCAGTAACAATATCCGGTCTCACCATAACTAAAATATCTAAATTATTGTAACTTTCTATATCAACTTTTCTTAAAGCTTCTTTTAAAACTCTTTTAATTTTATTTCTTGTAACGGCTCCGCCTACTTTTTTACTTATCCCAAATCCTATTCTTACCACACTATTACATTCAGGCTTTTTGAGTATATATAATATTAAATATTTATCCTTCTTGCATGTACCTTCTTTTATTACTCTTGAAAAATCACTTCTTCTTTTAAGTATTTCAAATTTGATTTTAACCTTCCCTTTTACTCTTTAAGCTGAAAGCCTTTTTCTTCCTTTTTTTCTTCTGCTTGCAATTACCGCCCTGCCTGCTTTCGTTTCCATTCTTGTCCTAAAACCATGAATCTTTTTTCTTTTTCTTGTGTTCGGCTGAAATGTTCTTTTCATCTTTTACCCAATCTATATATTATTGTTTTTCAGTCAAGTAGTAGATTATACATTTTAATCCTGCCAATATCAAGGTTGCTGCATTTAAAATATGGTGTATTCTTAAGCATTTACCATATGATCTTTTACATAGGATCCGTTATTTATTCAAACACCTGTTCTACTGAAAATTCTTTTTGAAAAATATATTTTCTTTATGTTTGATATAGTGTGTTTTCTTGTTATCTTTCCAAAATTTAAAAAACTTTTCCACACCTGTTGAAAAAATTGTTGAAAACTTAAAAAACTGCACTAAATTATATGTCAGAAGATTTTACCCCATTCAATTTATCATACAATCTAGTAGCTTTTTTTCAGTTAAAATATTATTATTAATCTGTTGAAAACCTGAAACTGTTGGAAAGATAATGAAAAGTAACATTGCTATTTAATATATTTATTCAATACTAAAATATTTTTACCAGTAAAGTCGACTTCTATCATGCCTGACGAGAATACTAAACTTAATAATATTCCTAATTCAGATAATCCTAATGGAAATATTGAAAGCATACCGGTCAGGATTGCCGTTTACGACAATATGCGAAGTATTCCAAGAATAATTGATCTCAGCTTTAATAATATTAATAACTTCATAAATGAAACTTCTCAAAAAACCTATAATCTATCCCATGAAATCGGCGGAAAAATTCCCTATACCATAATAAGAGAGATAATTGAGAACCTCATACACGCAGATTTCAAAGAAGTAGTAATTACTGTACTTGACAGTGGAAACCATATAATTGTAACTGACCAGGGACCGGGAATTGAAGATAAAGAAAAAGCTTTTTTACCCGGATATACTTCCGCTACCAGTAAAATGAAAGAGTACATCAGGGGAGTGGGTTCTGGTTTCCCCATAGTAAAAGAAACTATCACTTTTTCCGGAGGATCTATCGATGTGAAAGACAATATAAGAAAGGGAACAGTTATATCTTTAAAATTAGGGTCGCTGGATAAGAACGACCAGATGAAGGACACGGAAATCAAGATAGCCGATGAGCTGCCGCCTGTCGTTATTGAGGACGATAAAAAAATCCTGACAGACAGTATTGATAAATTTAATAATAAAATACTATCCGACAGACAGAAAAAAATCCTTTTTGTAATTTTGGAATTGGAAGAAGCCGGACCTTCAACAATAGCCAGTGAACTGGGTTTTAGCCTTTCAACTTCATACCGGGAATTAATTTATTTAGAAAAAAATAAACTTCTAATATCCAGTGGCAGTGGTAAGAGAAAATTATCTAAGAAAGGCATAAATTATCTTGAATATTATTCAAATAATATTTAATATTAGAGTATTATGTCAGATCTACAAAACATCTGGAAAAATACTCTCGAAGATATTAAGAATAAGATCAATCTTCCTACATATAAAGCCTGGTTTGAACATATAACACCTCTATCTTTAAAAAAAAACTGTTTAACCGTTTCGGTTGGCAGTAATTTCGCCAAAGAGTGGCTTGAGTCGAGATATTCAAATCTTCTATCGGAATCAATAAAAAGGGTAATAAACAATTCATGCAAAATAAAAATTATTACCGCTCCGGACAGCTCTGAAAGTACCGGCGGTCAATATGATAAATATATTGACGAAACCATTGAAGAGGCAGGGTACCCCTTTAAAAAAATTAAGAATTCCATTTTCAATACAAAATACACCTTTGATACATTTATCGTTGGAAACAGTAACAGGTTTGCCTGTACTGCCTCTCTTGCAGTTAGTGAGAAGCCGGGCAAAGCTTACAATCCATTATTTATTTACGGAGGCGTAGGGCTGGGCAAGACACACCTGCTGCATGCAATCGGACAATATACTCTGCAGCTGCATCCTGATAAAACCATAAAATATGTTTCAGCCGAAAGGTTCCTTAATGATTTTATCAATGCCCTGCGGTATAAAAACATCTTCTCCTTTAAAGAGAGTTACAGAAACAATGATATTTTGCTTGTTGATGATATACATTTCCTTGAAGACAAGGAGGCCAGCCAGGAAGAGTTCTTCCATACATTTAATGCCCTGCATGACACCAACCGGCAGATTGTTCTTTCCAGCGATAGGGCCCCCAAAAATATTTCTACCCTTGAGGAAAGACTCCGGTCCAGGTTTGAGTGGGGACTGGTAACCGATATCAAGCCACCTGACCTGGAAACCAGACTGGCAATATTGAAAAAATATTCAGAAAGAGAAAAGATCACTGTCTCGGATGATATACTAAATCTAATAGCCGAAAAAATAACTTCCAATATTAGAGAACTGGAAGGTTCTCTTACCCGGATAGTTGCTTTTGCTTCTTTAACCGAATCCAAGTCGGATTTAAATATGGCTAAAAACATTCTTAAAGAAATTTTACCCGACGATATGGAACACAGAACAAGCATTCAAACAATAATTAAAGAAGTATCAAAATATTTCTCAATACCCATTAATGACATTATAAGCGCTAAAAGAAATAAATTCATATCGCACGCCCGGCAGCTGGCAATGTATCTCTCAAGAGAACTTACAAGCAGTTCTTTACCAAGGATTGGAAAGTCGTTTGGGAACCGGGATCATTCTACTGTAATATACGCTATCTCAAAAGTTTCAGATCTTATAAATACTGATAAAAATGTCTATATGCAGATGCAGGAAATTACCAATAAGATAAAAACGTCTTCATAAAAATCTCTTTGTTCATGTTCAAAACCTGTTAAATAGTAAAGAAAGTTTTTAACAATAACTCATATCTTTGGTTCAAAACTAAAGATACTTTATTTTTTTGTTTGTTTCTTTTCAATTTTGAACAGCTTTCAACTCTCTTATCAACAGGTCTTCCTGTCGGCGCTTCAGCTGTTTCACTCTATTTTTTTATTTTGCTAACATTATTAACAGGCATTATAACTATTACTAGCTATTTAAATTAAATATTATATATAATAAAATATGTTTATATTTTAAATATCAAAAGAGGTTAGAATGAAATTTCAAACAACAAGGACAGACCTTCTGGAAACTGTTTTATTTGCCAGCAGAGCAATAAGTCCCAAAGTTTCGTCGTTTGTATTGAATGGGATCATGTTGGATGCTGAAGAAGGATTAACCGCATACAGTACTGATTTAGAGACAAGTATTAAATGCGCAATGGAGGTAAAAATACTTGAAAAAGGAAAAGCAGTTGTGCCTGCCAGGATATTGGCGAATATATTGAAAAGCTTGAAAGAATCAAAAATAGAATTAGAGCTGGATAAGTCAAAAAATCAGGTAAAAATAAGCTGTGAGAATGCCTTTTTCACGTTAAACACACTGTCTCTGGAAGAGTATCCGGTTTTTCCTGAGATAAAAAAAGAGAATTATTTAAAGATAAATCTGAACAAATTTAAAGGCATGGTATCAAAAGCGGAAAAAGCAGCATCTATGGATGAGAGTAGAGCAATTTTGACCGGAGTTCTTTTGGAGATTGGGGATAATATGCTGAGCATGGCGGCAACAGACAGCTATAGGCTTTCTTTGATAAAAGAAAATATAGGTGAGGGCAGACCCCCGACAAAGGTTGTAATACCTTCAAAAGTTCTTGACAGTATTGTTAAAAGTGAATACAAGGATGGCGATATTGAAATAAATATTGAAGAAAATCAGGTAAGTTTTTATATGGAAGGGGACAGTAAAAAAAAGATCATAATAGTTTCCAGATTGCTTTCGGGAAAATTTCCTGAATATAAACAACTTATTCCGCAGAATATGAAGCATAATATAATTGTAGATAAAGAAAAAATGCTTGAGGTGGTAAAGAGGATTGCATCTATCTCACAGGACAATATCCCGATCAGGCTTACTATTGATAAAGGTAAAATAACGGTGTCTATGAATATCAGGGAAATAGGGAGCTCCAGCGAAGATTTTGAGGTTTCGTATGGAGAAGAAAGAATAGAGATAGCCTTTAACCACGAATTCTTAGTCGATGGTATAAATATAATGGATGAGAAAAATATAATATTATCAATAGAGGAACCGCTTAAGCCTATTTTAATAAAATCGGAGAAAAACAAAGATTTAATTTATTTACTAATGCCCATCAGGGTCTCCTAGAGCATATAAACGAGTAGAACATAAAAACAAAAAATAAAGCTATGGAAAAAACAACAAGTATGGACTTATGTGTCATTGGGGCAGGAAGAGTCGGGATTACTGTGTGTTATACATTGGCTTTGAGAAAGTCGTCAAACATCAGGGTGAAGGCAATATCCTCAAGATCGGCGGAATCTTTAAAAAGAGCAAGGAAAATTTTAGGCAATATGGCTGCTGGTGTAATTTTTACAAGAGAAAACCTGAAAGCAGCAGCACTGGCAAATTGTGTTCTAATATGTACCCCGGATGATACCATAAACATAGTTTGTGATGAGATTTTCAAAAAGAAAAGCAAAAATTTTAAAAATTATTATGTACTTCATTTCAGTGGATCCAAATCACTGGAAGTCTTAAATTCAGCCAGAACCGCAGGGGCTGAAATCGCATCAATACATCCATTAAAATCCTTCGCTTCTATAGAAGAAGCTATTAAATCTCTACCCGGAACTGTTTTTGGAATAACTTATTCAAGTAAGAAATCTAAAAAAATGGCTGAATTTCTGGTAAGAAACCTGGGTGGGGAAATGATTGAGGTAGAAAACGAGAAAAAACCGCTTTACCATGCAGCAGCCTGTGTGGCTTCAAACTATCTGGTTACCCTTATAGATTATGCAGTATCGATACATAAAAAGATAGGAATAAAACCGGAGGATTCTTTAAAAGGCTTGATGGGTCTGGTGGAAGGTACGGTAAGCAATATAAAGAAAATGGGCACAAAGAAATCTCTGACCGGTCCAATAGCCAGGGGAGATATAGGAACAATTAAAGAGCATATAAGAAGTTTTAATAAATTTTTTTCAAAAGATGACATTAATTTATATAAAATTATGGGTATCGAGACCAGCAAAATTGCATATCAAAATAAATGGATAAAAGAAAGTACCTTAGAGGAGCTAAAGGAAATACTTAAGGAATAGAAAGGGGATATTATGGCTATGGTTAAAAAGATAACCACCAGCGACCTACTTGAAATGAAGAAAAAAGGTGAAAAAATAACAATGCTCACCGCGTATGATTATCTTATGGCATCCCAACTGGACCAGTGCGGCATAGATTTAATTCTGGTTGGAGATTCTGTGGGAAATGTACTGCTGGGATATGAGAATACAATACCGGTCACAATGAATGAGATGATTCATCACTGCAAGGCAGTCTGCCGTGGTGTAGAAAGGGCAATGGTGATTGGCGATATGCCGTTTATGTCTTATCAGGCAAGTATAGTAGAGGCAGTTAGGAATGCCGGAAGGTTTTTAAAAGAAGCCGGCGCTGAAGCAGTAAAGCTGGAAGGTGGAAGAGAATTTTTTTTAACCATAAAGAAGATGGTTGATTCGGGAATTCCGGTAATGGGACATCTGGGACTTACCCCCCAATCGGTTTATAAATTAGGTGGTTACGGGGTCAGAGGAGAAGATAAAGAGCAGGCTTTAAGGATGATAGAAGATGCCAGTGGACTGGAAGAAGCCGGGGTGTTTTCAATAGTATTGGAAAAGATTCCTGCAAAACTTGCAAAGAAGATAACACGGCAGATTAGCATTCCTACTATAGGAATAGGGGCAGGGGTAGACTGTGACGGACAGGTACTTGTAACTCATGATATGCTCGGGTGTTTTGAAAAATTTAAACCCAAATTTTCTAAAAGGTATGCTGAAGTGGGAAAGGAAATGAAGAGATGTTACAGGAAATACATAGAAGAAGTGAAAAACAAAAAATTTCCTGCAGAGGAGCACTCCTACTAGGAAGTAGAATAAATCTCTCTTTTACCATAAAAGTATATTTAATCTGCATTAATGGAAATAATAAGGAAAATAACCAAATGTAAATTAATAGTAAACGACCTTAAAAAGAAGGGCTGTAAAATAGGCTTTGTTCCCACAATGGGTTTTCTGCATGAAGGACACTTAAGTCTTATAAGGATGGCAAAGAAAGATTGCGATAGGGTATTCATAAGCATTTTTATTAATCCGACACAGTTTGGTCCTGGTGAAGATTTTAAAAACTACCCCAGAGATATAAGAAGAGACAGTAGCCTGGCAGAAAAAGAAGGGGTTGACTATATGTTTTATCCCACAGTAAAGGAAATGTATGGTTCAGATCATAAGACTGTGGCCGAGGTAAAAGAGCTTGGCAATATTATGTGCGGGAAATACAGGCCCGGTCATTTTGCGGGAGTAACCACAGTGGTTCTGAAATTATTTAATATTGTGAAAGCAGGTAAAGCTTACTTTGGACAGAAAGATTACCAGCAAATGATAATAATAAAGAGAATGGTAGAAGACCTGAATCTGGATATTGAAATCGTAAGCGGCCCTACCGTAAGAGAAAAAGACGGTCTTGCTTTAAGTTCCAGAAATAAATATCTTTCTGCTGAAGAGAGAAAAAATGCCACTATTTTATACGAGTGCCTGATTCTGGCAAAGGATATGATCGAGAAAGGCGAAAAAGATCTGGAGAAAATAAAAAAAATAATTATGGTTAAATTGAAAGGAAACAGGTTTGTTAAAAATATAGATTATTTTGAATTTAGGGACCCCCGGACGCTGGAAGATAGAAAGAGAGTGAATAAGGACTATAAAAATATACTTGCTGCAATTGCACTTTGGATTGGAAAGACCAGGCTTATTGACAATATGATCATAAAAGTATAAAAGTGATATTGATTTAGATAAATTTAAACAACTGAGGGGAAAAAGTGTTTATCTGTATTTTAAAAAGCAAGATTCATAGAGCAACGGTAACCGGTGCGGAGATTAATTATGTGGGGAGTATAAGTATAGATAAAAATTTAATGGAACATGCAAAGATATTTCCTTATGAAAAAGTACTGGTAGTAAGCCTTGATAGCGGAGAGAGGCTGGAAACATATGTTCTAGAAGGAGAGAAGAATAGCGGAGAAATTTGCATAAATGGAGCAGCTGCGAGGAAGATACTGAAAGGAGAAAAGATTATTATTTTATCCTTTACCTATATGGAAGAGGAAGAAGTATCAGGCCACCGGCCAAAAATAGTATACGTAAACAAAAAAAATAAAATCACAAATGAAGAAAATCATGTGGCGAGAGATGACCAATGCTGATCTGCAAAGGACTGTATCTAATATACTTATAATACTTCTGCTTATAATTATTTCTTTACCCCCGGTTTTTTTAATATCCTGTAAGCTTGAAAGCAATACTAATGATGAGTTAGTAGATTCCAGCAATTACAATAATGAAGGCAGCCTGTATTTATTTGATTATAAAAAGATTACACTGGAAAATACTGGTTCTATTGACGTGAAGATCGAGCGCTGCAATCTGTATTTAGACATCTACGAAGATCTGGTAATCCTGGGCGAAGTAGAAAACGTTTCCAGTGTAAATAAAACAAATATAGAGATTACCTTTGACTTCTATGATAAACATGAAACTGAGATAATGTCAGTAACCATCCCCGCGCCGGTTAATTATCTTAAAGGGGGAAGCAGATTGCCGTTTTATTATTACCTGACCGATAGGCAGAGGTATATAGATATATACAGGGTAAAAATAGGAGTTAACTATAAGGACTATTATGAAAGATTTGAGGGCAATCCTATAGTAGAGAATGAAAGGTATCGTTACGAAGAAGATTATTTGATTATCGAAGGCAGGATAATTAATATAGGCGGAGAGAAGATAAGGAACTTAAAACTTTTTTGTACTTTTTATAATGATAAAGATCAGGTCGTGTTTATAAAACAGTGTTATTTACCCAAAGAGGAAATGATTCCCGAAAATGAGCAAGAGTATACTTTAAAAGTACTGCTTGATGAATATTTACCCGACTTTACCCATTACAGATTTGAAGTATTTTTTGAGGATGAAATTAAGGAACCGGCTTAATTCATATCCAATCCTTATACTTGAAATAAACCAGCATACCTATGGATATTAAAATCATTCCAATTACAATTATAATGAAAATAAAAGCATGGCTTCCTAAAGGAAGTGAAACATTCATTCCGTAAATTCCGGATATAAGGGTAAGGGGAAGAATGATCACCGAAAAAATAGTAAGTATGCGCATTATATCATTGATTTTATTTGATAATAACGATTGATGGGCTTCATGTACGCCCTCTATCAGTTCTTTATAATTTTCAAGAGTATCCCAGATTTTTTCCACATGGTCCACAAGGTCGCTAAAATAAACCTCGAGAGCCTCTATTAAGAAGTCCATATCTTTAATTTCCAGGGTTTTAAGCAGCTTTCTCTGGGGGTAGATTATATTTCTAAATGTCAGAATATTGGTTCTGATGAGCAGTATGTCTTGAACATTTTTACTGCTGGCTTTTTTGAAGATGGCATCCTCAACATCCTGTATGTTTCTGTAAATTTTATTGAGTATGGGAAAATTATAGTCAATGAGTGAGTCAATGACTTTATGCAAAAGGTAACCGGATCCTTTCTCCAGGATTTGATTATTTTTCGTTAAATAGTCAAATGTATTCTGTATGGGCTTGCACAGTCCCCGGTGAACGGTTACCAGAAAGTTATTTCCGATAAAAATGTTTACGGTAAAGGGCACCAATCTTCTGGTTTGCTTGATAAAATAAGGTATATGCAGCACCAGAAAAAAATAGTCATCATATTCATCCAATTTTGGTCTTTCAATGATACTCAGGCAGTCTTCTATATCAAGGGGATGAAAGTGAAAATGCTGTCTCAGAAATTGCATATTTTCTTTGCTTGGATTCTCTATATCAGCCCAGATAAGATAGTCCGGGTTATTAATACAGGAGGGGATATTTTTTAGAGTGACTTTTTCTAATAACTTTTTTTCATTTTTATTGTATACAAGAGTCTTCACTGGTGTCTACCTCCTTTATTTAAATCTTTATAGAATTTTATGATTTTTTATAAAAAAAAGAAATATAAATTTATTAATATATTATTAAATTTAATGAAAATTACCAATATTAATCAATCCCAGATGGGGAAATAAAAGCTGTTTTAATTTGACAGCAATTTTTTATGCTTTTATGATATAGATTGAATATGTTATTTATAATATAATTGATAAAAGTCTGCTCGTATCAATGGAATTAGGAATATAAAATGATTGGGAATATATTCAGGTTAAAAGGCACGAGATCATTAAGATTATTAATAATATCTGTAATATTCTCCCTGCTTTTATTATTAAATACTGTATCCTGCAGTTTATTCAATCCACCGGCAGAAACAGATACTGAAAAAGCAGAGGAGGAAGCAGTGGAAAATGGGGGAGGCGAACTGGCAGCCAGCGAGGAACTTGAGGTACAGATATCTCTGTGGGATTGCCTTGAGCCCAAAGAAAGGTTTGCCCTGATGGAAAGTGTGAATAGTTTTATGGTTGAAAATGGTCATATTGATATAGAGACAAGACATTTCAGGAGTCAGGAAGAGCTGGAGGATCAATTTGAAGCTGCAAGTCTGGCTGGTGCGGGACCTGAATTGCTGCTGCTGGATTTTGATGGTATACAGAGACTTGTTCCCGGAAGCGTGGTAAAAGAAATAATAGATGAAGCAGATTATTCTTTATTCATAGATGGTCTTGTGGAGATTTCCAAGTATAACGGTAGAAATTATATGATCCCTTTTAGAAGCTTTGATTTTTTGACACTTTTTTATAATAAAGACCTGATGAGTGAACCTCCCGCGAGTTTTGAAGAAGTTATTGAATATTGCAAAGAGGTGAATAATTTTGGAGGAGGTATTTATGGACTACTGCTAAATGCCAGTGAAGCTGATTGGATAATACCTTTTATCGGAGGATATGATGATTGGATTGTTGATTATAGCTCCAGTTCACTGACTTTAGATAATCAGGCGACTGTAAAGACTTTGGAATTTTTAAATTATATATATAATGAGGAAAAAATTTTACCTCATAATATTGAATACAGCGAGATAAATGAATCATTTAAAAATGGTAATGTTCATATGATTATCGATAATATCCAATTGGCAGGGGAATATGAAGAAGCTGGATTAAATATCGGTATAGCAAAAATACCCCGGGTCTGGCAGGGTAGCAAATATCCTACACCTTTGATTTCCGGTCTGGGTTTTATGATAAATATAAATTGTTACGGCGATGAACTAGTGACGGTAAATGAATTTATACAATATATGCTGACTGAAAAAGTACAGATAGACTGGACTTCAGTAACAGATACTTTTCCGGTTTTAAGAAATATTGATAGAAGTGAGACAGTTAGAAATAATGAAATTATTTATAACGCCTTTCAGCAGGCAAAAATATGCAGGGGAGAACCTGATAAAGAACTTATAATGGTCATAAGAGATGCCATAAGGGATAATATTGAAAGTGTCATATCCGGAGGTGTGCTTCCTGCAGACGCTGCATTAAAAATTCAGGAAGATGCACTCAGGTTAAGATCCGGCAATATTCCTGTTGAAGAGGCTGAAGATACAGAGTAAATATTTAACATTTGGAATAGTTGAGAGGAATTCAAATGGGTGAAGGAAGTGGGTTTAAGTCTTTTTTTATAAAGGGTCTTATAATAATACTGGTGGCAATAATCTTTTTGGTTGTGGGCGGAGCAAGCATGCTGGGTATTCTGGCATTGGTAAATAAAGTTTCCATTGCAGATTTATTTAAAGGAAGTATTAGCAGTGGAGAGGAGGCTGCCCAGGGAAAGCAGACTACAGGAAGCGAATCAGCGACAGAAAATGGAGCAAATGCGGGGGAACCGAAACCGGAAGGCGAAGGGATTTTGCTTGAGGAACTTAATGGCGCAATAAGTAAAGTTGTAGAAAAAATAACACCTTCTGTGGTAAATATAAGGGTAACTATAACGGTTCAGGATATATTCGGGCAGACGCAGGAACAGGAGGGAATAGGGTCCGGAGTAATTTATACCGAAGATGGTTATATTATAACCAATAATCATGTGGCCGGTGATGCAGAAAAACTGGTGGTGACTTTGTATGATGGCAGTGAGTATCCTGCAACGCTGATAGGGGCGGATGAAAAAACTGATGTGGCGATTATAAAGATAGAGGCAGATAATCTGGAAGCTGCCAGTTTTGCTACCATGGATAATACAAAAGTGGGAGATATAGTTGTTGCTGTAGGGAGCCCTTACGGACTTGATCAGACTGTTACTATGGGAGTAATAAGTGCCAAGGGAAGAGATATTACAATTCCGGTTAATCTGATCCAGACCGACGCAGCAATAAATCCAGGCAACAGCGGAGGACCGCTGGTAAATTCAGTTGGACAGGTAATAGGCATCAACACTTTAATATATTCCCCGTCTGGAGCAAGTGCAGGAATTGGATTTGCTATCCCCAGCGATACGGTAGTCAATATCGCCAAACAGATTATTGAATACGGAAGAGCAATAATTCCTTATATAGGTGTAGAGATGGACTCAAATAATGCCACTGGCATTATCGGAGTATATATTAGCGGTGTTGATCCAGGATATCCTGCGGAGAATGCCGGAATAAGAGCAGGAGATGTAATCACAGAACTTGATGGAGTTAAGGTAAGTAATCCATATGAGTTATTCGCCCAGATTCTCAAACATGATATAGGAGACGAAGTAACGGTTAAGATATACAGAAATGGGGAATATTTAACCATTACCCTGGAATTGGCTGAAAGCCCTACGACAGAAAATGTTAACTAAGCAGCTTTAAAAGAGGATAGTATTGGAAAAATATAATAAGGGAAGCAGACCCCGTGAAATAGATGAAAAAATATTGATCGCAAGATCAAAAATGGGAGACAAGGCTGCTTTCGAAGAACTGGTCAGGCAATTCTCAAGGTATGTCTATACTACTGCCTTTTTTATATTAAGAGACACACATGAAGCGGAAGATGTAAGCCAGGAAGTATTTGTAAAAGTATATCTGTCCATAAAGGGTTTTAGAGGGCTTTCCAGTTTTAAAACCTGGATAAGAAAACTCACAGTTAATACCTGTATCGATAAGTTAAGACTGCGCTCAAAAACAAAAGATAAAAAAGTAAGCCTGGAAAAGATAACCGAGGAATATGAGGTAGTTTTTACCAGATTCAGCCAGAGTCTTGAAAAGAGCTTTTTTAATAAAGAGATGGTAAAAGAGGTATTAAAAATTGTGGTAAGTCTTGATGAGAGTTACCGTATCCCCCTGATTTTAAGAGACCTGCAGGATTATAGTTATAGGGAAATAGCAGAACTAACCGGTAAACCCATAGGAACAATTAAGACTAATATACACCGGGCAAGGAAGACAATAAAAGATAAATTAAAAACTTATAGATGATGAAATTATAAGTTGAAACAAAAAAAAATAATTTTAATCTATTATACTGTGATTTAAAATCTTAAAGAAATTTTTATTATGAATAATATAGATAGATATTTAAAAATTGCCAGAGATGCTGTTATAAAGCCTTCCGACGATATAGATAAAAAAATAATAGATAGAATATCCCATATCGGTAAGTCAGATGAAAAGCTGCTGGATGATAAGTTTTTAGATTATTTCAAAAAAAGTAACTCAAGAGTCTGTCTGATTATTGAAAAAATCAGAAATAATCCCGGAGCTTTTGCGGCCCTGGCAATAGCCGGGATTTTTATTATCGTTTTTATTGCTTTTATGTTTAAAATATTTTTAGGTGAGGAAAAAACTGGTGGAGATAACCATCAATTATCGTCTTCTAAAGATGATACTCAATAGAAGTAATGCCAGTATAATAATCCAGAACCAGGGATTGGTCAGTAGATTCCTTATGGGTTCATATCCTATTTTACCGAAAGCCTTTGTAAGTATATTTTCCAGCCAGGTGTATATATTTATAAAAAAAGATTTTATATTTTCTGCTGTGAAAAAATTCTTTATTGCTTCCATATTTTATAAATTTTATCGTTTATTCAGTGATTTGTAAAATTAATTAAAAAATTACAATCGGCAAGCAAAGAGAATTCAATTATAAGTTAAAGAGATTTTATTTTTTTAATTAATTAATAAATAAATAAGGAGGTGTGTTTTGGGCTATTTCAAACTCAAAGAAAGAAATACCACCGTAAGGACAGAAATTATTGCCGGGATCACTACTTTTATGACCATGGCCTATATAATTTTTGTCAATCCGGCGATTCTTTCTCAGGGTGGTACGACAGGAGTTCCTTTTGAAGGGGCAGTTATCGCCACCTGCATGGGCGCAGGGCTGATGAGTATGTTGATGGGAATTCTTACCAATACGCCATTTGCACTGGCTTCAGGAATGGGGATTAATGCGGTAGTAGTCTTTACCATCATCTTTGGTTTAGGCTTTAGCTGGCAGCAGGCAATGGGAATTATTGTTATTGAAGGAATAATCGTAACAATATTTGTACTGACCGGTCTCCGCAGCATGATAATGAGAGCAATACCAATGGGATTAAAGTATGCCATAGGTGTTGGAATCGGCCTCTTTATAGCATTTATTGGAGCCCAGGAGGCAGGTTTCGTAGGTACAAGTTCTGCCACTGCAGTAAAACTGGGTGATTTTACTGCTCATTACACCCAGCTGGCAGCCTTTGGCCTGGTGCTTACCGTAATCCTGGTTGCATTTAGAATAAAAGGGGGGATTTTACTGGGAATTATTGGTACAGCTATTGCGGGCATGGCATTCAGAATAATACCTGTTCCTACAAGATTTATAAGTATTCCGACAAAAGAAAGTTTTGCCACATTTTTCCAGGCAGACCTGGTCGGGGCAGTATGGAGCAAAGGGATGTTAAACATAGCAGCTCTGGTTATGATTTTTGCCCTGTTTATGACAGACTTTTTTGATACTATGGGTACGGTCATCGGAGTAGGTGCAGAGGCAGGTCTGCTGGATAAAAATGGCGGTCTTCCTAATCTAAGAAGAGTTCTTTTAGTCGACTCTCTGGCAGCAGTTGCAGGGGGTTTATTTGGTGCAAGCTCAATAACTACCTATATCGAAAGCGCTTCCGGGGTGTCTGACGGCGGAAGAACAGGCATTATGCCCACTATGACCGGATTTTTGTTCCTGATTTCTATATTTTTTGCCCCGCTGATTGCGGTAGTTGGAGGAGGTGTAGAGATAGCGGAGGGAGTTTTTAAATACCCTGTTACTTCTCCGGCTCTGATTGTGGTTGGATTCCTGATGATGACTGTTATGAGTAAAATTGATTTTAAGGATTATGAAGTAGCAATTCCAGCTTTTCTGACTATAATCATTATGCCTTTCACCTACAGCATTTCATATGGAATCGGGTTCGGCTTTATAAGCTATACTTTAATAAAATTGTTCAGAGGCAAATTTAAAGATCTGCATACGCTTATGATTGTAGTAAGCGCACTATTTGCAGTGGCTTTTATTGCCGAGGCATTAGCCAGGAGGTTTATTGGAAGTTGAGATATACCGTATAAAAATTCTAATTTAAAAAGTGAATAATATGAAAACTGGCTGGTTTTAATACCAGCCAGTTTTTCTTATATTGATTTGACAGAGAATAGAAATTTCTTTAATGTTCTTTATGAAATTAAATGAAAAAAATAGCTTGCTACTCAACATTAATTATTTTAATTACATCTGTTTTTACTTTTAACATCGGTTGTCGTTCTATTTTCGAAGGTATAACCAGCCGGAGTTCTCATGACAATAATGACGGGGCCGGTGTTAATGGAAACTCCCGGAGCACCGAAGGGATAGAAGGAGAGAAAACAGAAAATATCTCGTCTATGGCTGTTATAGAGGCATATCAACAGAATTCCAGTAGTAATTATTTCAC
>DATBWS010000064.1:0-2845 GCA_036514675.1 Candidatus Hydromicrobium sp. | reverse complement strand
CATATCATTTGTTAAAAATGTTATGGATAATGACAGGCTGGTTGAAGTTAATAATTATTTTAAGGAGCTGGCAACCGGAGAAGGATTTTATAGTGAAGAGCTAATGGAGAAGATAGCTGAAAAGGGCAATTTAAAAGATATTGATGAAGTTCCTTCAAGATATAGGAGGATATTTGTTACAGCGCATGAAATATCTCCAAAATGGCATGTGAGGACTCAGGCTGCTTTTCAGAAATTTGTAGATAATGCAGTTTCAAAAACAGTCAATTTTCCAAATAGTGCTACGGTTCAGGATGTAGAAAATGTGTATATACTGGCTTATAGACTGGGTTGTAAAGGTATAACGATATTCAGGGATAAGAGCAGGGGTACTCAAGTGCTTCAGGTAGAAGGAAAGAAAAAGGAAGAAGAAGAGGGATTAAAAGAAACCGCTGAACTAAAAGAAGTAAAGGAAAAGATAAAAAGTTCTCCGGAAACAGAAGAAAAAAGGGAAAAAGAAGTAAAAGAGGTTAAATTAAAGCCACGGTCAAGGCCGGAAGTCACGCATGGTATGACCAAGAAATATAAAATAGGAAATTGCGGGAAGCTTTATGTAACCGTAAATTCGGATGAAAACGGTATCTGTGAGGTATTTATAAATACAGGGGAAGAGGGCTGTACTGCCTTAACAGAAGCCGTGGGCAGGCTTATAAGTATCGCCATCAGGTCTGGCATCGATATCGAGTCGGTAAAGAAACAGGTGGTAGGAATAAGATGCATAACCTGTATCGCTGATAAAGAAACCCATATCCTTTCCTGCCCTGATGCAATGGGGAAAGCCATAGATTTTTATTTGAATGGATCCAACAAGTTTGATTTAGGTATAACCAGTGGTCCCAGGTCTATTATGATATGTCCGGAGGATGGCTGCGGGGGCATAATGGAACCTGAAGGGGGCTGCTATATCTGCAGAAACTGCGGTTTTTCCAAATGTTCTTAACTTGCGTCCTTAATCTTTCAAAATCTTTTCCAGAGATGATTTATAGATATTATAGTTACCTTCGGAAAATAAGACCATTCGCACAAGTTCGATCTCCGGATGCTCCTTTAAAAAGTAAGTGATGGTTTCAAAGGCGATTATTGAGGCTTCTTTTACCGGATAACCGAAAATTCCGGTGCTTATTGAGGGAAAAGAAATACTTTTAATATTCTTTCGGGAAACCAGAAGTAAACTATCCTTATAACAATTTTTTAGATCTTCGGCATCATCTGCGCTGCCGCTATAAACAGGACCAACGGTATGAATGACATATTTTGCTTTAAGATTATATCCCCTGGTTAATTTGGCTTCACCGGTATTGCAACCTCCAAGTTTTTTACACTCTTCCCACAACTGCGGTCCTGCCGCTCTGTGAATGGCACCGGATACGCCTCCCCCCGGCGAAAGCCTTCTATTTGCTGCATTCGCTATTGCTTCGGTTTCCTGAATGGTTATATCTCCGCAAGTAAGTTCCAGGATTGAATTTCCAATTTCGTGTTTAATAGTCATAAGTGTATCTTTTTATAGATTTGATTATTATTCCCATCTGAAGGTTTTAACCGATACGGCTGCTCCTACTATCAGAAGACCTAAAAGCACAACTATATTCAGCCAGTGCTCAGACCAGCTCTGGCCTGCCCAGAGACCCTTCATGAGGGTAACCACATAATAAAGGGGTACATATTTTGTTATATTGGCTACTCTATCACCCAAAAATTCGATAGGGATTGTCGCTCCGGAGAGAAACATCATGGGAAAGGCAATAACCATACCGATTACCTGCGCAGTCCGGGCGGTAGGCGCCAGGCTTGCAATCAGGTATCCAAAGGAAAAAAAGGACAACGCGGATAAGGTAAAAGCGATAAAAACGCTAAAAATATTCCCTTCAAATTTTATGTTATATGCAAATACGCCAACCAAAAAAAGTATTATCACGCCCAGAAGGGCCATTATGTAATATACAAATATATTCGAGAAAAGATATACCGCAGGGGATGTCGGTGTAGAGAAAAATCTCCTCAATATGCCTTTTTCCCTGTCCTCGGCAGTAGAAATGGGAACACTCATAAGCCCTACGGTAACTATAATAAGTGCCGTATAAGCCGGAATCATTGCGTCAATAAAGCCGCGGCCGCCAAATAATGGAGTGGGATCATTACCATAAATAAAACCAAAAAGAACCAGTAACATTGGTGCATAAATCAGTGTAAAGAAGGTTGCCATTGGCTCCCTCAAATATAATTTCATTTCGACTACGGTTAATCTTAAAAGAGACTTCAAAAAACCTCCTTAGTTTCTTATTTGCTTTCCGGTTAGAGAAAGGAATACATCTTCTAGTGTTGCCTGTTCGGTTTGAAGATCGGAAAAATCAATATTACGATTGACCAGAAAATTAACTACGTCTTTTACCATTCTTTTATCATGCCCGTATACGGTTATGTTATTCCCTGATTTTTCATATTTACTTATACTTTTGATATTATTTAAAACATTTAAATCAGCGCTATCGTCTGCACAAAACATAAGCCGGGTTTCCATGCTTATGTTCCTGATTAGATTTCCTGGAGTGTCCAGAGCAATTATCTTTCCATTATCCATAATCGCCACTCTGTCGCATAATCTTTCAGCCTCTTCCATAAAATGAGTTGTAAGAAATATGGTCTTTCCCTTTTCCCGGACACCGGTTATAAGATCCCATGTCACTCTTCTTGCTTGCGGATCAAGGCCGGTGGTCAGCTCGTCAAGAAAGATAAGCTCCGGATCATTTAGCAGTGCCAGGGCGATAAAAAGTCTCTGCTTTTGTCCGCCTGACAGTTTGTCAAAATA
>DATBWS010000063.1:0-3672 GCA_036514675.1 Candidatus Hydromicrobium sp. | reverse complement strand
CAGGCTCCACTATTTCCGTATCTGTGTCTGTAGCAGTAGTTACGGTGATAATCCCTGTAGATGTATCAGTTACAGTTATGGTAGTATTTGTAGTTGTTGTCATTATTCTTTTAAGGTTAACATAGTTCTCTTCGGTTTTTTTAATGGTCTCGGTCACAGTAACAGTTTTAATCAAACCATTTGCACTAAATGTAGTCGTCTCCTCGGTCTCAGTGCTACCATCGAAATTCCTCCAATCTGAAATATAAGTAGAATAAATATCCTCATTCGAATAGTAGTATTGGCCAGGTTCATTAGGATCCCATATATGTACCTCCCATAATGGAGAAATTTCCATTTCTTCATCAGGGTTGGGTTCAAGTTTAAGCCATAACATTATCGGCTGAACATCAATAGTTACATTGCCAGTGTTGATTATTTCATAGGGTTGATAAAACCACTCTCTTCTGGCAATAGTATTGCTACTGGAAGAAAAAAGCTTATTAAAGGCAATAGAATAAACAGGTTTGGGGATCGCCACTACATTACTGGATACTACACGTCCTGCCTTATCCAGGGTCCATAAAGTATAATAATATGATTTACCGCTTACTATATCATTATCAATATAAGAACTGGCACTTATATTGTTGAAAGTAGCAATGACATCATTTTCGGGGTACTCCGGATTGATACAGGGGTCCTCTACCCTGACCAGTTTATATGAATCAAAATCAGTATCAACACTTACACCCCAGCTTAAATAATTAGCATTTCCCTGTTTGTAGCCCGTTAGATCGGAGGGCATTGGGACACCCAGATCTCTGGATACTATTACATTCGCAAATACAGGTGCACTTGTAAATCCATCACTTGTCCTTGCCCAGATAGCAATTTCATTATTACCCGCTTTTAATGTAACTCCATCTAATTCAAACATACCCTGGTCATTGCTTACGATTTCACCCACTATTTTATCATTCACCAGGATAAAAACCCTGGAAGAAGGAATGTGACTGCCCTGAATATACACTTCAGGATTACTTTCTGTAGAATAATAGGTATCCTTTATTTCTTTTAAATTTTCGGAATTTTCAAATATTTCATACTCAACTTTTTGTGGTACACTTAAAAATAAATTAAATTCCGTAGGGTTACTTTTATTACCTGAAGGGCTCACTGACACCAGTTCTATGATATTCTGTCCCTCAATTATTCCTACTCCGTTTAAGGTTTCAAAATTTCCATTATTATCAACAATTATGTTACTTTGTTCCAATATACCATTTACATAAACTTCTATAGTATTTCCACTATCCGCATAACCCTTTATGAAAATTAATTCCCTTTCACCACTGCCATAAACCACTTCCCCGGACTGATGAGATAAAACTACCGGTGGGCTTATTATTTTATTTTTTAACTCGTTCAGTCTGGTATTAATATTATTATCAGATCCCTCAGTGTCATTGGCCTGTAATTTACTGCTTCCCTGCAGTAAATTACTGCTGTCCGAAGAACAGCCAGTCACATATGACAAGGTAATTACCAGGCAAAATAATAATATTAAAATTATTTTTATCTTTTTAATCATAATCTTAGATAAATATTATACCAAATATCATAAATTATTTACAAAAAACATTTATTTATTATATAAAAGTTTTTTCAAAAATTATTTTCCACTTGCCACTTTCCTCAACCAGATAAATATACCTCTTATATTGTTTTGCCTCCCCATTTTTATAGCTGACCTCAAACTCCGCTACTACTTTGCTCATATCATTTTCATACCCCAGATATACGGTTCTATTGACATCTATATTCACTATGTCAGAAAGTATGTTTTCAAATTCATTTACATATTTTTCCTTGCTTATATTATTCTTATCTTTATCAGGAAGTAAGTTTGTATAAATAAAATCCGCATCTTTATTGTCAAGAGACTGGAAAAAATCAAGAACAGCTTTTTCAGGTTCAGTCTTGAAAAAATAGGTTATATCAAACTTCCCATCATAACTTCTGCAAGCAGGCAGGACAATAATAATAGTTAAGAGTAAAAAGAATAAAATGTAAAATTTCTTTTTAAGCACTTTTTAATTTATTTTTTTAAACTTTAAAAATTTCTTTAACCCTGTCCAGAACCATTGCATTTTTTATTTTCCAGGTTTTAAGATTCCTATCTATTTCTAATTTATTTTCCAGATCGCTATTATTTCCTATATCCGAAAAATCCTCTTTATCAAAACATCCCCGGATAGTTTCCAGAACACTCCTTGCCGTGGCATTATATTCATAGCCGCCTTCCAGTAATATTCCGATTCTATCGTGGCAGTGTTTGTGGCTTAAATATGAAATAGCATACATTATCTTATAATATGACTCTTCTGCCAGGTTGAGGGAAGAAAGAGTATCCAAATAATGAGAGTCGTATCCGGCACTTACCAGAAACAACTCCGGGTTGAATCTTTCCATAACCGGAATGATTATATCTATCATAGCAGTTAAATAATCCGGATCCCCGGTTTGCGGTATAAAAGGAAGGTTCATATTAAAACCTCTTCCCTTACCGCTCCCAATCTCATTGTAACCCCCTGTTCCGGGGTAGTGAGGATACTGATGGAAAGATATATAAAAAACACTACTGTCATCATAAAAAAAATCCTGGGTCCCATTTCCATGATGAGCATCGAAATCTATTATGGCAATCTTTTTAATGCCGTATCTTGCCTGGGAATATCTGGCACTAAGAGCAGCATTATTAAAAATACAAAATCCGCTTCCGGTACTTCTAAAAGCATGATGACCGGGAGGGCGGATGGCGGCAAAAAATTTACGAGACTTATTCTCACTGTTAAAAATCAAATCAAGACCCTCAAAGCAGCCTCCTGCTGCCAGAAGCGCACAGCTATAAGTATATTCTGTTACTGCCGTATCCGGATCCAGATAAGAAATTCCTCCCATTCCTGATAGATTCTTTATTTTTTGGACATAATTCTTATCATGAACCATCTCTACTTCCTTATCGGCAGCGGGGCGGGGCTTCTTGAAAGCAATCCTATTTTTAAATTTCCACCTGTCCAGCGCTTCTTTAACTGCAATAAGCCTGTTTGGATTTTCAGGATGCCCGGGCCCATTATAGTGTTTCAAATAAAAATTATCATATATTACATACATAATGGACTATCTTCTCATTGTCATTCTTTATTCACTTAAATACTCCAGAATAGCTTCCACTATATTTTCACTTATCTTTATCTGATAACTGGATTCCTTCAATCTTTCTCTTTCTTTAAAATTTGAAATAAAAGCGGGTTCAACCAATACCGATGTCATATTTGTCTCTTTGAGGATGGCATAGTTTGCTCCATGAACTCTGCAATCCGAAACTTTCAAATTACCGGTTATTTTATCCTGAATAAGATTCGCAATTCTATATCCGGGAATCGAATGTGATTTAAGGCCTTTAAAATAAAAACAACTGCAGCCGTTAGCATTTTTATCAATTGAGTAGTTCAAATCTATACTGACCAATAAATCCGCATTACTTCTATTCGCATACTCAATTCTGTCATATAAAAATATATTCTGTCTTTCGTCATCGCTAATGGAAAGCAATGTCTCGATATCGTTTCTGGATAATATATCCCTGCAAAAATTTACTATACTCCTGCAGATATATATTTTTTCATT
>DATBWS010000062.1:0-2082 GCA_036514675.1 Candidatus Hydromicrobium sp. | reverse complement strand
GCAGGTTTATAAGAATCTTCCAGATTTCTGCCTCCGCCAAAATAGGGCCAGCCTTCTCTGTCATACATTTCCAGGGTATACAGCATCCATTCGGGCCCATAATCATTCATATGATTTCCGGTAAGTTCTATTACATCTGTTCCAACATACCTTAGAAGCTCTATATATTCAGGAGCGCTGCACAGCAGCGGGAATTTATTTTCCGAACTGCAACCTTCTACGAAGCATATTTCATTACTGATATGAGTTATATCTGCATCCAGAAGCACATCTACAATTTTTTCTGCAGGGTACAGAACTCCATATTCATCCATTCTTCTACCAATCGTCTTTCCCCGTGCCAGTGCCGTAACCCCGGTCATAATAACAGAAGCCATTTTTTCTACATCCCTATTGGTAATCGTAATCCCTGTAAAACTTTGAGCTATTCTGTTTTCAAACTCCGGATTGCTGCTTCCCACGTTTATGTCTAAGTTCAACTGATAATCGGCAGTATCCAATTCTTTATCAAAAACAGACATACTATCTAGATTTAGTACCTTATATTCTTTTTCGATACTATCAAAAGGAATAATTGAAAAACTATTGTTATTTTCGATATTTAACGGAAGATCTACTTCGCTAACTATTTTTATATTCTCATTTCCGCTCTCGCCCAGAATCTCTTTAAGTGCTTCGAAAATCTCTTCGGTTAAAATAAGCTGTGTTTCGGATCCGTCTGTCGATATATAATTAAGAGCTTCCTTATTTCCTGCCCAGAACTCTTTTATATCCTCATAGGATATATCATCGAAATTTCTGAAAAACGAGACCACCGGAACTAAGATCCATGTTACTGCCGAATCTTTCCGGCCGATATCAATTTCAATCCATACATCGGAATCGCCCTTACTTTCCACAACTGTTATCTCATCAAAAACTCTATATAATTCGTTTTTGACTTCCATAATCATATTTTCCGGAATAAGGTCGCTTACCCAGAGATTTATTGCAGTAATTTCTTCCACGGCCTGCTCTTCCTCTGCTTCTTCTTGCTGCTGGCCATTTACCTCATCTATAGTTCCGGTTTCTTTAGTCTCCGGGATATCTTGATTGCCAGATTCTTCAATCTGGCATGAAGTAGCTGCAGATATAAGTATAAAAATAAAAAGCAGCGTAGATATATGGATAAATAAATTTTTATCTTTCATTTCTTTTTAAGATTAATTGATAATTAATATCATTCTATATTTTTATAGATAAAATTTAAAGTGATAAAAATATCATTATTTTTAGCCAAAAAGTGTTATAATAGCTTGCAAAAAACATTCAAATATAGAATTTAAGAGGCAAATTCAAGGGAGGAAAAAATATGCTTTCAAGAAGAGATGCCGACGCAAAAGGCGCAAAAAACATTACTATTATTGCCGAGGGAGTTAAGGTAGAAGGGAAGATTAACTGCCCCGGTTCAGTAAGGATCGATGGTATGGTAACCGGAGAGATTACAGCCGAAAAAGATATTACGATCGGAAAAGAAGGAAAAGTAGAAGCTACCGTCAGAACAAAAGATGCCGTAATAGCCGGTACATACAAAGGAGATATGATAGCATCCGGAGAAGTTGAAATCGCCCCAACCGGAAAATTTATGGGAAATCTAACTCAGAAAGATGCTCTACTCACTATAGCCAAAGGGGGACTTTTCAGAGGTGAAAGTCTCATAGGAGCAAGTGCCGAAGTCTTTAAACCAAAGGACGAAAAAAAAGATATTGAAGACACTTCCCTAAAAGTTAAGAAGATTTAATTGTCTATAAGTTCGATATTTCCCCAGACGCCAAGTTTATCGTCTTTAACAACCAGAATGCCCGTTATATCTTTTATGCTTTTATAGTTGCTTATGGTTTTATTAATATCTCCGGGGCCATTGATTTTATTTGCGATCGATGTAGCCGCCCCATCCGCGCTGATTGTCGATTTAGCCAGAACAACCACAAGATCACTGCTGCCCATGCTGAGCGAATGGCCAAAACTCCCTGATGAAGAACAAATCCCACAGGGTGTATCGCCTGCTTTTATTTTTAGATATATCTTATCCGCAAAATATTT
>DATBWS010000061.1:0-8881 GCA_036514675.1 Candidatus Hydromicrobium sp. | reverse complement strand
ATATACAGAAATACCTGATACGCTCCTGTATTCATCTATATATGTTTTCTTACTCTGGCTCACTTTATTGAAAATAATTCCTTTTTTCTGTCCAGGCGGAAGGAATTTTTGGAAATTGATTACTCTTGGAGCCAGTTTTATGTCCGGAGATAACACTAAAATTGAAGTAGTCGAAAGATTTAACATTTCTAACGAAATATTGTCATATCGGAAAGGAACATCAGCTATTATAATGTCATATTTATTCCTGGCAGAATAAATTATGCTATCCAGCATATCAATATTAAATTTATCGCTCTGATAAATAGACAGCGGCGGCTGAAGAATATCTATCTTATTATTACCAGCCAGACTTATTATAGATTTATCAAAGCAGTCCTTTCCCTGGGTAATCTTTTCGATAAACACACTTAAATTTGGCGATAAATTTAAATCCAGATTAATTGCCAGATCTGATGGACCCTCGCAAAAATTCAAATCTATGATTAATATTTTCCCTCTGACAATATCTTTTATATACCAGGCAAAATTAAAAACTATACTGGTCTTTCCGACTCCTCCCTGAACCGAATAAAAAGAAATTACCTGCTGCGGTATGAGTTTATAACTATCTTCGCTTTTAATATCTACTTTTAGATTCAAATTATCTATAACTTCCAGTATTCTTTTCAGGTCCTCTACGTTTTCGATCTTTCCCAGATAGATATTCCTGGAGATAAGACCTTTCTCCTCTTCCGAATCAATAATAAACAGCTCGCTACTGGTATAATTATTTATGTATTCTACGATTTCACTATAATTTTTGAATTTTGCCGATAATAGAATATATTTCGGTATATATTCTTCTAAATAATGCTTGATATAGTTTATATTGCTTAAAACCAATATATTGTGATTTTGCAGTTTTATCCCGGGTGCATTTTTGATTAATTCTTTATCTTCGGTTATGACTAGAATTATTTCCATTTTTTATATGGCATCAATTAAAATAATAATTGTATCCTGCTCTTTTACTTTCTAATATGAATTAAATAACCGTTATTTTTTATACCAAGAGTATTATTAAATTACAATACAATAATCATAAAATACTTATAGATACATAATAGAGTTATAATACTTAATTGTCAACCAATTATTTTAGGTAAAACACAGCTAATCCCTGTTAATTTATGCTGGGACCGCAAAAAATATGGATTTTTAAATTATTATTGGGTTAAATTAGAAAAATTAATATATGATGGGGTGAATTATAAGGTAAATCATAAAGAGACTTGCTTCTATTCTTTGGAATAGATATAAACCTGTTTAACCTGAAAGAAGTCTTGAGGCTAATTTTATATCCTTGCCAGATTTTATACTGACTTCTTTATAAATCGATTTTTCACCGGCAACTATTTTTATATTTTTTTTAGGAATACCTATCTTATCTGAAATGAAATTTATTAGTTCTTTGTTAGCCTTCCCCTTTTCAGGGACAGCAGCAAGTTTTATTTTTATCCTGTCCCCGTAAACTCCATAGATACGGGTAACAGCGGAATTAGGTTTTATAATTAACTTTATTGTTTCAGTCTTCATCAGTTTTGAAGAAATCATTAATTATGTCCGGATTGGCTATGTCTATTTTTTTCTTGATCCTCTTTGGTTCATATTCATCATCTATTTCTTCCGTTTCTTCGGATTCATAAATTTCCGGTTGCTTTTCCTCTTCCTGGATGGATTTCTCCTCCTCTTCTCCTTCTCCTTCTTCTTCTTCTATTTCTTCTTCTTCCTCTATTCCTGTCCTTTCTTCCTTTTCTTCCTCTTTAATACCTTCAGCTACTTCCAATTCCTCCTCCGGAGAATATATTGATTTTTTATCTTCTCTGATACTTTCACCTATATCAATTTTATCAATATCAAAATCTTTCTTACCAATCCCGGGAATATTAAGAAATTTCCCTTCCCCCAATTTTGAAGTAGTTTCTTTAAGATCATCTACCAGTTTTTCAATCTTACCTTTAAAGTCTTCGTACTTCCTGCTTAGTTCCTGTATGTCTCTTTCTAACTCCGCTTTCTTACTCAATAAGTTTTTATATGACTCCTCCTGCTCAGTCACTTTAGTTCTTATCAACTCCTCTGCTTCTTGTTCCGCTTTCTGTTTTATATCCTCCGCAATTTTATGGGCAGATACAAGTGCCTCCTGGATAACCCTTTTCATCTCAACTGATTCTTTGTTTCCTTCGTATTTTAGTCTTTCAATATTTTCCTGAAGCTCCCTTTGAGATCTTTGCAGTTTATCGAACTCCACCGCAAGAATATCTAAAAATTTATCAACCTCTTCAGGTTTGTATCCTTTAAATACAATATGGAATTCTTTTTTCTGGATACTCTCTGCATTTATATTCATTATTCCCTCCCCGTACTTTTTTTATCTGCAAATATCTATATCTTATGTAACACAGCAATAATATCCGCAGCTTAATTATTCAATTACTATAATTACTGCAATATAAAAAGACCTGCATAAAATTTCTCAATCTTTATTTTATCCCTACATTTCTCTAATCAAGAAGACTCTGCAATTCGTATGCTCTTTTTTTTGCACTTTCTACGGCATCATAAACTATTTTATCAAGTTTATTTCTCTCAAATTGTTTCAAAGCTCTTTCAGTAGTACCACCCGGAGATGCGACCTTTTTAATTAAATCGGCAAGTTTGACTCCGGACTTCTCAATAACTATTCCTGCCCCGATCATAGTACCGGTCACCAATTTTTTTGATATTTCCGGATCCAGTCCATTTTTTATTCCAGATTTTATCAGATATTTACAAAAAAGAAAGAAATAGGCCGGCCCGCTCCCATTTAAAGCCGTTGCTATATTCTGGTATTTCTCCTCAATTATTACGTAATCACCTATACTCTTTATTAATTTTTTGGAAAACAATAAGTCCCTGTCTTTTACAAACCTGCCTTTACTTATGGCAGCCATACCCTTTTTAAACAATGCAGGAGTGTTGGGCATCACTCTTATAACTGAAGCATTAGAATTTAATTTTTTCTCTATATAATTTGTAGGTATTCCAGCCACAATGCTTATAATTGAATTTATCTTATAGTTGAAGCAGGTTTTCATCTGTTCCAATACAATTTTCAGGTCCAATGGTTTAACAGATAAAAGTATATATCTGCATTTCTTTACAACATCTGAAATTCCTTCAGCCTGATATACTTTATAATTATTTTTAATGTAGTTTTTGCGGTAATCATCCCTGTCGTAGAATATTATTTCATCAGATTTTAAAAAACCTGAATCCAGTATTCCGCTGAGTATTGCTTCGCCCATGTTTCCGCAGCCTATTATTCCCAGTTTATAACTGCTCAAATAAATACCCTCTTTTTCTAAAAGTTACTATAAAAGCCCTCTTCCCGCAGCATCTCCTTTTCTTCTGAACTAACTTCTACATTGTAGGGGGTAATTAAAAAAACTTTTTCTGCCACCTTTTTAATATTCCCTTCTAAAGCGTAGGTAAGTCCACTGCAAAAATCAATCACTCTCTTACCCAGATCCTGGTCAGCTTTTTGCAGGTTAATTATCACAGGAATATCATCCTTAAAATTGTCTGCAATTACCTGTATCTCCTCAAATTCTTTGGGCTCTGCAATGAAAACCCTTGATTTCACTGCATCTCTTCCCGAACCAATCAATGGAATTTTTCTGGACGGTCTTAAACCAATAATATGACTCCTCCTTGGATTCTCTTTTTCATGACTGGAATCTATTTTACCACTTTTATTCCTTAATGCTCTGACTTTTACTTTTTCCGTTTCCTTACCCTCCATCTCGTCCAGATCTATTTCATCCTCATCGGATATGCCAAAAAAAGAAAGGGTCTTCTTAAAAAATCTACTCATTGGTCCTCCTCTGTATAATTAAAAATTTATTTAAAAATAATAGAACCGATTCTAATCATTGTAGCACCTTCCTCAACTGCTACTTTATAATCATTACTCATACCCATTGAAAGCTCGGTTAGATTCATATTGCTAAAATCTTTATTTGATTCATCGCGGAGAATCCTCAGTCTCTTGAAAATCTTCCTTATGAATTCAAAATCATCTGTCAAGGGTGCCATAGTCATCAATCCTGCTACTTTAATATTTTTGAAATTTAATGTTTCTTCAAGAAAATCATGCAAATCACCTGGATTTATACCATACTTTGACTCTTCTCCCGAAATATTAATCTCTATTAATAATTTCTGAATTTTATCCAATTTTCTCGCTTCATCGTTCACTTTACTTAAAGTACTTATCCTGTCTATTGAATGTATAAATTCTACCAGCGGAACTACTATTTTTACTTTCCTGCTCTGAAGATGCCCGATAAAATGCCATACTGAATCTCCTTTTACCACATTATATTTTTCCTCCAGCTGATCGGCTCTATTCTCGCCAAAATTTCTGAGCCCCAGATTATAAACTAATTTTATCTGCCCGGCAGAAGCATATTTTATAGCAGCTACAATTGATATATCCCTGCTGTCTCTGCCGATTTTTTTACAGACCATGTCTATTTCATTTTTTAAATTATTAATATTCCTTTTTAATCTATCAGCTTCTTTAATTGAATTATTACTGCTTTTCATAATCTGAATAACCATCACTGCTCAATAATTGCTATTCCTGCCTGCCTTCCGGTTACTTTATTTCTCCGGTATGAAAAAAAATCCTGATCACAATAAGTACACTCTCCACAATCGGAAATATTTTCTTCACTGATCCCTGATTTTTTCAATTGCATATAATTAATATTAATTAAGTCCAAGAAAATATCATTGTTTTTCTTTATGAAAAAATTCCCGTAACCAAACTTATCTGTAAATTTTTTAAGTACCTGATTATCAATTTTATAACAGCATTTTCTAATACTGGGGCCAAAAGCAACAAATATATCCTTGTTTTTACTCCCGAAACCTTTCTTCATATATAAAATTACTTTAGTTACCAATTCTTGCAAAGTTCCCTTCCAACCGGCATGAATGGCAGCAACCACTTTTTTGCTTATATCAGCCATCAGTATTAAATTGCAGTCGGCCCCCATCACCATAATGGGTATATCTTTCAAATTAGTTATCAAACAGTCAGCTTCCCGCAGAATATTATCTGAATCCAGATTTATATTTTTATTAATATTCAATATATTGTTCCCATGGACCTGTTTCGCTGAATATATTTTTCTCATTCTTTTCAGTCCCAGTCTCTTTAAAATTATTTCTCTATTCTTTCTAACATTTACTCTGCTGTCACCTGTATAATAATCAATATTTAAAGACTTAAACTTACCATTGCTGTATCCGCCATTTCTGGTGGTAAAACACAAAACTATTCCATGATTATTTCTTAAATAAGTAAATAAATATACAGGAAGGTTATGTATCAATATCTTTTCTATTCCAACCATTTCAAATAAATAGATTATTTTTTATTTTTTCTCAAGAAAGTAGGTATATCAAGATAGTCATCTTCTTCCAAAGATCTGAAATCATCTTCTGATATTTTTTTAAAATCTTCTTTTTTGCTTTTCCCGGACAGTATTTCTTTTTCAAATTCAAATAATTTCTTCTCCACCTCTTTTTTCCTCTTTTGCCCCTCATCCACTTTTACTTTTTGAGTTTTACGGGATTCAAATCCGGTAGCGATAATGGTAACCTTTACATTATCATTCATGCTTTCATCAATAACCGCACCAAAAATAATATTCGCGTTTGGACTGGAAGCATTCCTTATGATTTCCGCCGCCTGATTGACCTCAAAAAGTTTTAAATCAGGACCACCTGATATATTAAGCAGAATTCCATTTGCACCCTCTATGGAGGTCTCTATCAGAGGACTATTAATTGCATTTTGAGCAGCCTTAATGGCCCTGCTTTCACCGGATGCCATTCCATCTCCCAGTATTGCGTTTCCGGCATTTTTGATTATAGATTTTACGTCTGCGAAGTCTAAATTAATCAGTCCCGGCAGGGTGATCAAATCGGTAACCCCCCTTACACCTGCTCTCAGTACATTATCCGCCAATCTAAAGGCATTAAGCAGGGTGGTGTTATCATCAGAAATTTCCAGCAGCCTATCATTTGGTATGATTATGAGAGTATCAACTTTATCTTTTAAATTCTCGATACCCTCTTCAGCCTGACACATTCTTTTTCTACCCTCAAAGGTGAATGGTTTTGTTACAACTGCGACTGTCAGGCATCCCGCTTCTCTGGCAGCATTCGCAATAATAGGAGCTGCACCTGTTCCGGTCCCGCCGCCTTCACCTACTGTCAGGAATATCATATCCGCATCCTTTACCATCTCCTTAATGGATTCTATAGATTTTTCAGCAGCTACTCTTCCGATTTCAGGATTAGATCCTGCACCCAGTCCACTTTCACCGATCAATACTTTCCTGTCGGCACTTGACATCATAAGCGCCTGGGCATCGGTATTTATCGCCACAAACTCGCATCCGCTCAAATTATCTTCCATCATTCTATTTATGGCATTGCTGCCCCCGCCTCCTACTCCTACTACCCTTATAACTGCATAATAACTTTTATCAAAATCCATGCTCATAACTATCACCTACTTTCATTTCTTAAAATTTTTAAAATAAAATCTCTAAACCTGCTGATAAAAGTATATTGCTCTTTCTTTTCACCAATCTGATCCAGACTCCGGTAATTTGTCATTTGATAAGCATATTTTAATAAACCCACACCTGTGGAATAAATAGGATCGCTAATTACTTCTGAGGGCCCTTCCGTATCATAAGGAACTCCCAATCTTACCGGCAAATTAAAAATATAATTTGCAAGTGGGGCTATACCTTTAAGTAGAGATGTCCCTCCGGTTATAACCAGCCCGCAGGGAACTTCATGCATGAAACTATAACCTTCAACTTTCTCTTTAACCAGACTCAGCAATTCTTTAACCCTGCAATTCACTATATTATATAATCTTATGTTTAATGTTGTTTTATTACTATCTATCTTAATATCACCTATATTTACTCTATTTAAAGTATCATAAAAATTGTAGTCAGCATTGGCAAATTTTTTCTTGATTTCCTCTGCTTTTGGAAAAGTTATATTAAGACCGACAGAAATATCATTGGTTATCAAATCTCCCCCCACCGGTAGACAATATGTAAATACCATTTTTTTATTCTTATATATTGCAACATCAGTTGTTCCCCCTCCGATATCAAGAAGTATTACTCCACTTTCCTTTTCTTCCGGGGTAAGCACAGCCTCGCTTGAAGCCAGAGCTTCTATAATTATATCTTCAATCTCTATTTTAGCAGCTCTTACACTATTAACTACATTATTAATCAGAGAAGCTGTTCCATAAATAGCCAGCAGTTCAACCGCAAGTTTATTTGCCGATAAGCCTATTGGATCTACTATACCTTTCTCTTCATCAATAACAAATTGTTTGATCAGAGTGTGTATGATTTCATATTGAGAAGATAAATTCACTTTATTTGCCATAGAAATAAGTTTATCTACATCTGTTTTTCTTATTATATTATTAGGGGAACTGATGTTTATATCATACCAATTACTTATAAAAGAAATATGTTTACCTGTTACTCCGATATAGGCATTATCGACGAATATTTTAGTGGTTTTCTCGGCCATTTCTATAGAACGAAGTATAGATTTGGTAGCTTCGTTAATATCTACAATCAGACCCTTCTTTATGCCCTTAGAGCCAGAAATTCCATAACCTTTTATTTTCAGTATATTATTTTTTTCTACCCTTCCGATTAAAGTGGTGATTTTAGTAGTCCCTATATCAATACCTACAATGTATTCATCATTTGCTGACAATTGAACCTCCACTTTTCTTATTTTATCACCGGGCTCTCAGGGCTTCTTAAGTCTATTATAGTATAATTTGTTTCTTCCTTTAACAATTGTTTTAATATTTCAATTTTTTTTACTGTATCACTACTGTCGCCAAAAATGATTTCTTTTCCATCATTAGTTTCGAAAACTATGTCTCCTGAAATATTATCTTCAAGCCTTGCTTCACTGATTATACTTTTCATTTCGCTGTCGAAGGCTTTATAAATATTGACGCAACTTAACGCATTTTTTTTTGCAATTTTTTCCCCTATATCGACATCATAACTAACGGCATTTTTTATCAGAAGCAAATCCTTATAACTGCTCTGGTTTTTCCCCTCAATTTTATCCAGCACTACTCCTTCAACATCCATAAGGAAATACTCATTCTTATATACTATTCTAAGTTCAGGTTTTCTTTCAATTAATTTTACTATAATTTTATCAGGAAAAATCTTACTCAGTTCAGCTTCCTTAACCCAGGTCAGTTCTCCAGCTATTGTCTCCTCTACCATCTTTTTATTAATTTCAAATATATTAACCCCTATTACTTCAGGTATTAGATCCAGAATTTCTTCATCTTTATAATGAGTATTATCCTGAACATCTATATTTTTTACTTTAAAATATTCACTATTGTAAAAATAGTTCAACCCCCAGACTGCTGATGCAAAAAATAGAGCAATAAACAGCAATTTTAAAAAATTCCAGATCCTCCTTCTGAAAATTTTTCTTCGTCTGGCTAAGATAATATTTTCACTATTTTTAATTTTATCACCTAAAATTATACTTTCAAACTTGCCAAATCTAATATTATCTCTACTAATAAATCGAAATTAATCCCGGCAGCACTGGCCGCCTTGGGAACTAAACTTGTAGCGGTCATACCAGGCATAGTATTTAATTCAAAAACATAAGCATTGCCATGACCGTCCAGTATAAAATCCACTCTTGATATGCCGCTGCATTCCAATATTCTATGACATTTTACCGCCATTTCCGA
>DATBWS010000060.1:0-5008 GCA_036514675.1 Candidatus Hydromicrobium sp. | reverse complement strand
TGTAATCGAGCCAACACCCCCAACAGTTAATGTTCCACTGCCTGTTGCAAAATCTGCCGGAGTACCTGAGACTTCAGCTTTTACAGTAAAGGATGCAGCACCTATTGGTGTGCTGCCGCTGGTGGTTGTGATGGTAAGGGTTGAAGTTTTAGTATTATCTGTTGCCAAAAACGAAACCGCAGAAGGACTAAAGCTAGCGGTACATCCGGAAGGCAGAGCTGTTAGCATAGACAGATTTGCTGTAAATGCTCCAGTGCCAGCTCCACGGGTTATAGTAATAGTATAAAGAGCACTAGTGGGAGGATAAACTGTAATTGGTGATTGAGCCGATACTGTAACCGAGCCAATCTGTGGACTATCGGTAAAAATAGTCACAGCACTTAAGCCAGTTGTCTGACCGGTTGCTGTAAGTATTATAGTCTGTCTTAAATGATGCTCAAAAATTATATACTCATTATTATAAATATTACCTTCACCATCAGCGATTGCATAGTAACTTAAAGTCAGCTGCAAAGGTATTATGACAAAATCTAACTTTACTGTTTCACCAGGCAGCCATCCGCTGCCGGTAACCACTACTATTTCTCCAGGTGAATAGTCATCTTTATCAGTAGTGACTGTAGGTTTGCCAACCACATTTACAATTCTTGTAACTTCAGCTGCAGCATTTCCGGCAGCATCACTGACATTGTATGTTACTTTATAAGAGCCTGGAACAGCGGTATCAACTGTGCTTAAAACTTCTATAGAGCCTGAAATATCGCCGTCAACATCATCAGCTGCAGTTGCACCTGTATCTGCATATTCGGAACCAAGTTCTACCATTACTGGATTTTCCCCGATAATGGTAATTACCGGTGGAGTTGTATCAGGAAGTGGAACAGCTTCGGTATCTATTGCATCAATTGCCATTTTATCAGTTACTGTCTCTGTTGTCGTTTTAGTTGTTGTCTCTTCCGTTTCATCAATAGCCTCCGACTGCTCACTGCCTGGAGAGTCTTGCAATTCCAATCCTTCTTGCGTCTCTCCAAAAGCAGCATTACAGGGAACCGACCAGAAAACCACCATAACAACAGTAAGAAATACTACAAATCTAGCTGTGATTTTGCTTTTTAAGTAATTCATTTTTTATTTTCTCTTTCAAGCTATTAGTTTAATTTACTTTTTAATTTGAAATTTCTATTTTTCCCCTTAGAAAAACAAAAAACCGACTATTTCTAGCCGGTTGCACTACTGGCTCATTACATCCCAAAGTGCCCAAATAACGGAATGTAAGTCATAGCCTCTATTAATAATAGTGAATAATAAATTGTCAAAAGAACTCTAATTAAAATTTATATTGCAATATTAATATTTTATAATATAAATGTCAAGAAATTTTTTATACTATTATAATATTTAAATATTAAAACATTATATTATATATTAGTCAATAAAATAATTATATACAGTTATAACGTATATCCGTGTTAAACTTTTTGGAAATATAAAACGAAGCTTGTTATCAAATAAAAGCTTAGGAATCAATCAATTGACTTGTTTTACAATTAGTATATAATATATATTAATTATGAATCAAGTAAAAAAAATTAAAAAATTAGAAAATCTTAGCTATTTCAATAAAGATACTATATCGCAATATATAGATGTCAAAACAAATACTCTTTTTACAGATATTAACAGGTGGATAAAAAATGGTACTTTAATTCAATTAAAAAAGGGATTTTATGTTACTTCAAATTATTTTGAAAAGCTTCAGAATAAGACTTTATATCTTGAGTTCATATCAAACAAACTAAGGGAACCGTCATATTTAAGTCTCGAATATATCTTACAGAAATATGGCATACTGACAGAATCTGTTTACTCTATGACATCCATAACAATAAAATCAAGCAGGATTTATAGAAGTAAACTGGGTCTTTTTATCTACAGGAATATGAAGGATGAACTCTTTGCAGGATATAATATTCTGGAAAGTAATGGTTTTACAGTCAAAGAAGCAACGAAAGCCAAGGCACTATTTGACTGGTTGTATTTAAAACTATTAAGAATAAAAAAATTGGATTTAGCCTTGCTTGAATCATTCAGATTAAATCTTGAAAATTTTAAATCAAAAGAGTTTAATGAATTCAAATCATATTGTGAACTTGCGGGTATAAAAAAATTTTATCAGTTAACAGCCATAATTAAAAAATTATAAGCAACCCAAAATGATTTACAGGGAACTGGAAAAAATATTAATTGAAGAAAGATCTAAAGGCTCCCTAAACAGCTATATTCTTAACTCATTGAAAGAATATCTTCAGGTATATGTTCTCTATTATATATACACAAATTCCAGATATAATAAGAATCTTATTTTTACCGGTGGTACCTGCCTCAGGCATTTTTATAATTTACCAAGGTTGTCAGAAGATTTAGACCTTGATTTTCAGGAAAGTTTTGACTCCAGGGTACTGCTTAATGACCTTGAAGAATATTTTAAAAAAAGATATAAATTTAATGAAATAAAACTTGCTGTGAAGCAGCGCGGAAATCAGATCGTACTAAAATTTCCTGTTTTACATAGATTGGGCCTGGCGAAAGAAGGCGAAAGCAATCTGCTCTATGTAAAACTTGATCTCTCTAAAAACCCATCAAAATATTTTGACCTGCAGACTACTTCAAAATCTATCTATGGATTTAATTTTGCTGCAAAGCATTACGATTTACCTTCTCTTATGTCCGGTAAAATACATGCAATACTGATAAGAAAAAGATTCAAAGGAAGAGACTATTTTGACCTTCTATGGTTTTTAAAGAATTCTGTTAAACCCAATTTAAAAAGGCTTGCCGAAATGTTAAATATCGATATAAATATTGATTTTATTGAAAAGCAGCTGGATTTAAAAGTTAAGGAATTGATTACAAAACATAAATCGTATTTTAAATCTGACCTCATTCCGCTTATAAGCGGTCCTGATTTTGTAAAAACCTATGTTGATAATTACTATGAAGAATATTTAAGGTCCAAAAAACAATTATCAAAAAGTAACATCAAATAATTTTTTCATCTTTTTCTACCAGTATCAAGTTTTTTTCAATTTTAGCAAATTCCATTATCTCGTTTGTGAAACCACTCTTAGAAAATAATATATATTCTTCTTTTCTATTATTAATATTCCAATTTACAAACCTGCTCTTTTCCTTTAATTCTTTAAAAACATTAATTCCTATCTTTTTATTGGACCATTTGGATTCACCAAAAAGAATTTGATCATTGTCTTTATAAAATTGAAATTTAATAGTCTACTGCAAATCAGTCTACTTCAAAGTAGACTATAAGCTAAGATATACTATAAAATTTTTTGGGTGTCATTTAAAAGTTAATATAAACTACAACAATTCTTCCAGGCAGATTATTTTGATTTCACTAATATTTTTTAGCTTAAAGTCATTGGTAATAAAAATCGGGTAGATCGCAATTTACTTATAATCTTTATTTCTTAACAGTCCCAACTTTCCCTTTCTTTTTTGATATAGCCATCTATATCTATATTTATCCAAACTTTAGAATGAAGCTTATGAGAATAATCAGTATATTTTTTAGTAAGTGGAGTTAAGATAATTCTATTCTCATCTACATCTATTATCAGAGTATCACCAGCAGATAAACCAATTATATTTCTTATTTTTTTTGGTATAGCTATCTGAAATTTATTACTGATTTTAACTATTTTCATAACAATCCTACTTGAATAAAAATTCTTATGAAGATCTTTCCAGCAGGTATCCGAGGTCATATTGCTCATAGACTCTATGCAATTCTTCTTCTGCCCTGTTGAAAAGGGATTCTGTGTCTTCATAGAGCTTGTCTATTGCACTGCTTTTAAAACTAGTGTAATTTTCGCTATCATAATAAGACAACACAAGATTTATTGTCTTTATGTCGCTTTCGATAAATTCCAACTCGTAAATGGAAAAAGCCTCAAGCAGTGCGGGAACGTTTTCTATCGCAACCAGTTTTTCTTTATAATCAAGAGCTGCTTGGAGCTGCCCGGTTGTAAGTTCCTTTAATTCTACGGTATTAATAACCTTATCATTCATTTTTTCTACAAATTCAGCTGTCTTTTCCATAAATTCAGTCTTTATCGGACTGAACTCCCGATAATAATCAGCCAGCTGTCTTGCTTCTTCCGATTCTAATCCTTTCAGCATTTCGCTTTCGGATTCTTCCCTTTCTTTCTCCATGTTTGCGTTTTCTTCTATCTGTTTTTGTGTTTCTATTTTTTGCATTTCAACCGAAAAAATCTTATAACCTATAGCCAGGATCGCAATCAAAACAAGTACAATCGAGATAATGATATCATTTTTTGATTTGGTCACTTGATCCCCTTTAATAAATCGCCATATATCTTTTATCAATCCCACTAATTATTTTCGGCAGATGCCAGTTCAAGTGGATATAAGTTCACCTGTTCCGCAATTATAACAAGCCTTTTAACTGCAGAATATTCCGGCTCGCAGGTAGTAAGAAGTAATTCTTTCTTATAAGATCCATTGAGAATATAGACATCTTTCGGATTGACAATTTCCATACCGGTTACTGCATAAGTAAGCAGTTCGCCATTTATTGTTTCAAGATAGATAAGGTCACCTTTTTCAAGCTCGTCAATTCTTCTGAAAGGCGCGCCATAAGTCGTCCTGTGTCCCGAAATGGTGCATCTTCCACTATCTCCCGGAAGAGGTGTCTCTTCGATATGACCCGGACCTTCCTTTAGAGTCTGTGTATCGGCGCCCTCGTAAGAAATCTGCTCCAGATCTATCCGGGGAATCGATATTTTAAGCGGGAAGAAATCTTCCGCGGTCAGAACTCTATAGTCCTGATTTTCCTTACCCATATCAGTGCTATTTACATTCGGACTTCCGGATTGTCCTATGGTACCCGTACCACTCTCATCTTCTCCTTCAATGGTGCCTTCAACAGCAGTCCCGGTACTTTCGACCGATCCGGCCTGGCCTATTT
>DATBWS010000059.1:0-2970 GCA_036514675.1 Candidatus Hydromicrobium sp. | reverse complement strand
TGCCTTTTATTGTTTTTGCAATTATCATTGTAGGTCTGCCTTTAACTGTTAAGGCATATTTATAGGCATCCGCGATTTCTTTTATATTATGACCGTCTATTGTAATAGTTTCCCAGCCAAAGGAAGATATCCTATCCTTATAAGCTTTAATATCCCAGCCATACATCGTCTCCCCTCTTTGACCCAATCTGTTGACATCCAGGACACCTATAAGATTATCCAGTTTGTAATGGACTGCAATCTGAATAGCTTCCCACTGTGAACCCTCGGTCATTTCACTGTCTCCAAGCAGAACATATGTATAATAAGGCAGCTTATCTATATATTTGGCATTTAAGGCCATTCCCAGACCTATAGGGAGACCCTGTCCAAGTGATCCTGTTGAAGCTTCAGCATATGGAAAATTAGGTGTGGGATGTCCCTCCAATCTGCTTCCAAACTCCCTCAGCGTCAATATTTCCTCTTCACTTAAAGCTCCTGCTGCAGCCCATAAGGAATACATCAAAGGAGAAGCATGACCTTTGGAAAAAATAAGCCGGTCATTATTTACATACTTAACATCATTAATTCTAAATCTAAAGAATCCTCCAAAAAGCAATGTTGACATTAGCTCGACTGCCGATAATGAAGAAGACGGGTGGCCGGATCCCGCTTTAGTAGTTGAAATCAATATAAAATACCTTATAAGTTTTGATAATTTTTCCAATTTATCTTTATCTATCATTTTTACTCCAATCATAATTAGTTATTATTTTCTATAAAGAAAATTATATTCTGGAAGGTGTCCTTTGCCAGATAGTGATCAATTCTGTAAATTTGTTCCTCTTTAAATAATTTTGCTAATATCTCGTCAAGCTTTATTGCAGTTTCAATATCTCTCCCGAATGGTTTTTCTACCAGGACACGGGTCCATCCTGTTTCATCACTGCAGGAGAGTGTCAATCCCGAGACAGACAGATTATTAAAAATTTCCAGGTAAAACTTCGGAGGCACAGCCAGATAATAAAGCTTATTAGCGCATATATCCAGTCCATTTCCGTTTTCTATTAATTTCTGCTTTATATTTTTATATGCATTTATATCCTTAAAAAAGCCCTTCTGATAAGTTATTTTGCTTAAAAATTCAACTAAATCTTCCCTTGAATATTTAATATCTGCTTTCTTTATTGCTTCTTCGGTCAAAAAATTTCTGAACTGTTCATCAGTATAATCCCTTCTTGAAACCCCTATAATCTGAAACTTATCAGGCATAAAACCTTTGCAATATAAATTAAGAAGAGCGGCAGCAAGCTTTCTTCTTATCAGATCACCAGTTGCTCCAAATATTACTATGGTTGTTGGAGTGACTATCTTATATTTGTTATTTTTAATCATTTCTACTGGTTAATATGTGACATTAAAATTTCTTTTAGGTTTTAATTTATTAAAAGTCAAAATAAAATTAACAATCTTAAAGATAATAAGATACCTTTATTTTGGTTCTACATGAATTGAAATTTCGTTTATATTTTTGAATTTTCTCTTTATGTCATCTTCTATTCCGGTAATTATGGAATGTGCCTTTTTTACATCAAGGCTCTTCTTCAGTCTGCAGTGGAACGCCAGATTGTATAATCCTTCTTTTTCAAGTATTGTAAAATTATGGCATGTCTCAGGACTTACATATAATGATATTTCATTTTTTATATCGGAAATCAGTTTTTCTGATTTTTCAGTTATGTCATTCCAGCTTTCACCGCTTTTGGAATCTTCAATATGAATATATACGCTGCGTATGTTCCCTATTTTTTCTTTAATCTTTTCTTCGGCAACCTTGGTCAATTTCTCGGTTTCATCAAGTTTTAAGTATTTATTCAGTTCTATATGAATAGAAATATCGATATGATTATCCACATTATATATAAAAATATTATGAATATCTTTTACATTCAACTGGGTTAGTATAATTTCTTTTACATATGCCTCTATATTATCTTTAGACGGCAGAGATTTTGTTTCTAAGATTATTTCTGAACCCTGTATATTGCTTCTAATTTTATTTTTTATTTTCTCTTTGATTTTTTCGACCTGCGATAAATATAAATTATTTTTCAAGCATATTTCCAGATTCATAAATTTGATATTTCCAACCTCATGTATTTTCAATTTATTAACGGATTTTACCTCACGGATCTCTTTTAATATTTCCAGAACTTTATCTGTAATTTCTTTTGGAATATAATCCATTAAATTCCTCACCGTGCCGATCAACAACCTTGAACTAAAAATCAAAACAATTATAGAAACGATTATAGAAGCAATAGGATCTGCCAGGTAAAACCCGGCATTCGCCACTAATAATCCGACTATTACAATGGTCGAGCTTATAATATCACTGGAATAATTTAAAAAATCTGCCTTAAATGCAAAAGAATTGTATCTTCTTGCAGCTCTTCCAATATAAAAGACTCTTATTATGTTTAAAGCTATAGAAATTATCAAAATTAAAAATACATACCAGTTTAACTTCAATACAAAATTTCTGTAAATTATCCTTTGAATAGATTTATAGATAATAAAAAAGCTTAAAGCGGATATTATGCTGATTTCCAAAAAAGCGGAAAGATTTTCATACTTTCCATGCCCGTAAGTATGATCTTTATCGGCAGGCCTTATTGAAATTCTTATGGCCATATAGGTTATAAGAACAGTTACAATATCAAGCCCATTATTTAAAGCCTCGGAAAAGACGCCAATGCTATTTGTAAAATAGGCAATTGTAACCTTAATAACAACCAGAAAAATTGACACCAGCAAAGAAAAAAAGGCAACTTTTCTCTTGTTTGAATCTTCTAAAATGATTGGTTGGTCTTTCTTCATAATATAAGGAACATCAATTTTTAATAAATATAATATCCATAGACCGATAAGTCAAAATATAATTAAATTTATTTCTCTCCTGCAACTGTCCTATTCTAACCTGTTTAATTT
>DATBWS010000058.1:0-11643 GCA_036514675.1 Candidatus Hydromicrobium sp. | reverse complement strand
AAAGAATACGATGTCATAACTGCCATTCAGGCACATCATTATTCAAAAAGGGAAGACAGGAAGAGGGCCACCATTAACTGCTATAAACTTTTAAAGGATAATGGAATATATATTACATTAGAGAATATAAGACCTGAAAATGATGAGATGATAGATTTCCAGCTGGACAGGTGGATGAACTTTCAGTTATTGGAAAGCAGAAGTGAAGAAGAAGTAGCCGAACATAGAAAAAGGTTCGGCATGAAATATTTTCCTATAAAGGTAAGTGAGCATCTTGAACTTCTTAATTCTATAGGGTTCAGCATAGTTGAAATATTCTGGTTATCATACCTTCAGGCCGGTTTTTTCTGTATAAAATAGGAGAAGGTAAGGAAAGATGATCAGGAGATTTCAATTTATTTTACTTTCTTTTATAACTTTTTTTTTAATTATTTCCACTATCGGCTGCACCTCCTCTCCATCAGGGCCAACAGGGCAATTTCCCCGGAAAGTATTAATAGAAAGCCTGGGAATTGAATATATGGATTATCTATTGTTTATTCCATCTGATTATTATAAAGAAGAAACCAAAAGGTGGCCTATGATATTATTCCTGCATGGTGCAGGCGGTAGAGGAGGTAATGTTGAGATGTTAAGAAAAGTTGGCGTATCAAAGTTAGTGGAAGAGGATAAAGATTTTCCTTTTATAGTTGTTTCACCTCTATGTCCCGCTGATCGGTATTGGGTACCTGCTGTGCTTAAAAAACTACTTGACGATGTTTGCCGGGAACTCCGGGTTGATATGGATAGAATATACTTAACCGGCTTGAGTATGGGCGGGTATGGTACCTGGTATACTGCAATTAAGTACCCCGATGTTTTTGCTGCCATTGCCCCAATTTGCGGTGGTGGTGATCCGTATAGGGCATGCAGACTTGCCGATATGCCTGTATGGGTGTTCCATGGGGCAAAAGATACCACTGTTTCACCTCAGGAATCTATAAAAATGGTTGAAGCATTAAAGGATTGTAATGAAAATGTAAAGTTTACTCTTTATCCGGAATTGGGGCATGATTGCTGGACGGAAACTTATAATAATCCTGAACTATATCAGTGGTTTTTAGAACAATCTAAAGCAAATCACTAGAGAAAAAAGCATTTTGACTAATTGCAAATAAGGCTAACAAGTATAACTAAAACTGATATAATATAGGTTACCCAAAATAAATCAATCAAAATAGGAACATAAAAAAATAAGGGGAAATTATGAAAAAAGTTTTTTTAATATTAATTACAATTATCATTTCAGTATTAATGATCCTAATCGGGGTTGGCTGCAAAACATCTGCATCGGTAGAGCCTGTTGTACCTGAATTTATCGGAGGAGATTTTGAGCTATCTTTACCGGAAAAATGGGAAGGTGGTACCAAAGAAGAACTTGATTCTGTAATCGAGAAGCTTGAAGAAGTGGATCAAACACAGTTAGCCGATATAGTGGAAGCAAATAAATTTTTTCTGGTATTTTTTGGATATGATACAGAAATGGCTGCCCTGGGCGGTGATGTAAATGTTTTTACCATTACCGGTGAATCTAAAGTTTTTTTATCACTTGAAGATTACATGGACCTCTCATATGAAAATGTGGTAGAGAAATATGAGGAAGCAGGGTATATATTTAATATTGTTGAGCAAGAAATTGTCATGCTCGGCGATAACGAAGAGGTTGGAAGGACCGTATTTGAGCAAACTATCGAAGATAACGAAACAAAAGTGGCCCAGTATATAATAAATCATGAATCAGATTTTTGGATTTTGACTTTTACCGTGGATATGGAACAATTTGATGATAATATACAGAATTTTGATAAGACTATCGAAACTTTTAAAATTCTAGATTGATAGACGGCGAGAATAATACCAAAGACCGGCCTTATCAAATGTATAAAAATTGTAAGATATAAATTGGTTTAAGAATTATTAAATTTCAAAGGAGTGATAACTATGATGTCAGGTATCCCCATTGATCTAACAAAGGTAAAAAAAACGAATATTAATAAGGAAATTCTAAGAGTTGCGATAATTGCAGAACTGGATGCTATAAATTTATATGAGCAGCTGGCTGCAGTCACTGAAAATAATGATATTAAAAAGATTCTAATGGATGTAGCAAAAGAAGAAAAAACTCATGTAGGAGAATTTCAAACTCTACTGTTAAGAGAAGATAAGCAGCAAGTTGAAGAACTGAAAGCAGGGGAAAAAGAAGTTAAAGATGAACTAAGCAAGTAAGAAGTCATTTATTGGAAAGCTTGTCAATTAATATTCAAAAAAACAAAACGGTAATTTAAAAATATTCTTCAACTAATTTTTTACAATCTATAAATAACCACTGCATTTTTAAAAAGCGAATTCGATGAGAGCAGTTAAAGTTAATTCCGGCAAGATAAAAGAAATAATTGCCGACAGAATAATAAAGGCAGATAATTTTTTAAGTAAATTATTCGGGCTTATAGTAAGAAAAAAGTTAAAAAGTAGTGAAGGATTTCTTATAGAAAACTGCAGCGGCATTCATACTTTCTGGATGAGATACAGCATAGATGCGGTGTTTTTAAATAAAAATAATATGGTTTTAGCTATTTATTATAACATCAAGCCTTTTAGAGCAACCCCGTTTATAAAAAATGCCTGTTTTGTACTGGAGCTGAAGTCAGGAACAATAGAAAAAACTTCTTTAGAAGCAGGTGATTTGTTGAATTTTGAAGCCTGACAGAAGGAATCATACTATATTAATTTAGTAAATTTATCCAATATTTCTTTATATTTTTTAGAATTAGGCTTCATAAAAAATGCAATTTTAAAATGCCCTAACGCTTCGGTTATTTTTTTTTCTTTAATAAGGCATAAGCCCAGTCCGTAATGTGCAAAATCGTTGGCTGCATCTATTTTCAGGGCCCTTATGAAGTTTTTTTTGGCAGGAATGTAGAAACCGCAATTATAATATGCGCTGGCGAGTACTTCCCTTATAGAACCTTTTTCGGGTTCAAAAATTTTAGCTTTTTCCAGAAGCATTATTGCTTCCAGAAATTTACCGCTTTCAGATAACTTTTTACCTCTTTTAAATAAATAATAAGTGCTGTTCATAAATTAACTCTTATGCAATGTAAAATTAATTAACGTAATTCCCAGTAATTATAGCACTGTTGGGTAGTATTGCTAAGTGATCCAGGATTTAAGTTTTTTTATATTTTTATATATTTACATAAATACATAAAAATGTTATTATGTTTATAATCAAAAACCTATTAAAACGTTATGGTTAAGCAAGATTATTAAGGAAGTAATAAGAAACGGTGCAGAATGAATAGAATATCTTTAATTGTTAAACAAAAAATGTTAAGTATCATTTTTCTAATAATTGCTGTTTTTGGGGGTATTATTGTTTTCTGGTACATTAGCGGTTTAAAAGCAAAGATTCCGGAGAATAGTGATTACAATCTTATATTTGTGGCAAAAACTGATATTAAGAAGGGCGCGGAAATCATGAGAGAATTAATAGAAGAACAAAAAATACCGGGAAATATATTCAGCGAAAAATTTATTATAGATAAGGATGAAATTATAGGGGAAAAAGTTATGGTTGATATTTCAAAAGGTGAAATTATTACAGAAGATAAATTGGAAGGTATAGATTCCGATAATAGTTTTAGTCTTAATTTCTCATCGTATATTCCTTATGACTTGAGAGCAGTCAGTATCCCTGTAAGTTTTTATGGCGATAAGTCATTGCTGGAAGAGGGAGATAGTATTGATTTGATATCGACTTGTTATGAGCAGGAAAGTGGTACTCTTTATTCAGAAACAGTCCTGTCCGGGAAAGAAATAATATTAATTGGTAGCAGTCCGGGAGAAAGTTATTCGAGAGATGAAAATGATAATAGAAGCTTCCTCATAGATCCGGTGATTGCCGATAGTTCAACCGACTCAAATTATGGGAATCTTCTAATAATCACTTTTTATCTTAGTAAGTCCGAGGCGGAGGAGGTTTTTTTAGCGCTGGAGAGGGGAGTTATTAATATGTCGGTTTGCCCTAAGAAGTAATTTTTAATACAAAAACTTTAGTTTTGTGCCAGCATTATTATATTTTAATTTTAGAATTCAGGTGAAAGGAATTAAATGATGAATAAACTAAATGGAGATGAGTCAAAAATTATATTATTCTCCGGAAGTAAGGGAGGTTGTGGCTGTAGTTTTATAACTTATTGTGTTTCAACTTATTTTGCCAGAGAAACAACAAAGAATATATTACTACTGGATTTAAATATTGGGAAAAGGGACAGCAGGCTGGTTTTTAATCTTACTGATGATAGTTATAGAGATCTGGGGGATATTGAAGAAGTTATAAATGAACTGGATATTTCAATTTTAAAAAGACTTGTGATTAACTTCAAGAATAGTCTGAATCTGGTATTACCGCCCATAAAGATCGAGAAAAATAAGATTTTTTGTAAAGAATATTTTGAGAAACTTTTAGATGTACTTAAGGAGCATTTTGATATTATCTGTATGGATTTTCCTAATTATCTATTTACTCAAGGTAAAATCAGTTTGAAGGATCTGGTCGACAAATACATTTTTATTTCTTTGCCAGACCTGATTTCAGTGAATAATCTGAATGTGCTAATCAGAAGTATAATTTGTGATGAATATTCTTATGATTTTGACATATTGATAAATAAATTCAATACAAGACCCGCTGTTTCACTCACAGGCATAAATGCAATTTTGAATTACCCCATAAATGCTTTTATTCCCTATGATAGGGATATCGAATTTTTAATGTTGAATAAAGGACCCGATTCCATTTTTAGTTACAATCTTAGAATTGTAAATAATATTTCTGCTTTTTCTAAAAAAATATATGAGGATTTGAGTTTATGAGTTTGATTTGCATTAATACAGATATGTTAAATTATTTAAGTAAGAAGATATCAAAAAAGATTAAAGCAGACGATTTAAGCAAGCTTTTTCCTGAAGAGAGATTAAAAATAATTGATAAATATTTAAGAGAAATAGTAGATGAAAAAAAGATTATAATCAGCCAAAAAGAAATTTACAGACTGGCAATAGAAATTAATGAGGATAGTTTTGGCTTCGGACCGGTCAGCTTTCTTATGAATGATGAAAGAATAACTGAAATTATGATAAACAATTTTAACCAGGTTTATGTTGAACAAAATGATGTCATAAAGAAAACGGAGATTATTTTTAGAGATAATAGTCATATTAGAAATCTGGTTGATAAAATATTAAGTCCTTTGGGCCTGAGATTGGATGAAAGTTCTCCGATGGTGGATGCAAGGCTTAAAAATGGATCAAGGGTTAATGTAGTTTTAAATCCGGTGACTGTGAATGATATAGTGGTTACCATAAGAAAATTTAAAAAAAATATAATGGATATGGATAGTCTGGAAAAAGAGGGAACTATAAACAAAAAGATTGCTGATTTTATTGAAGTCTGTGTAAAAAGCAGATTGAATATAATAGTCAGCGGTGCCACATCTACCGGTAAGACAACATTTTTGAATGTTATTTCTAATTTCATCCCACCTGATGAGAGGATCGTTACTATTGAGGAAACACTGGAATTAAACTTAAATTTACACCATGTGATCAAACTCGAAAGCAGGCCTCCAAATCTTGAAGGAAAGGGAGAAATAACTATAAGGGATTTGGTAAGGAATTCTCTGAGAATGAGACCGGATAGAATAATAGTAGGAGAGATCAGAGGGGCAGAAGCTGTAGATGTTCTTCAGGCGATGAACACAGGTCATAGTGGTTCAATGACCACAGTTCATTCCAATTCACCAAGAGATATGGTTAGCAGATTAGAGACAATGATACTTATGTCAAGGCTGAACTTAAATCCTTCCACTGCCAGAAGAATGATAGCATCATCTATAGATTTGATAATTCATCTGGGAAAGTTAAAAAATGGCAGGAGGATCTTACTGGAGGTAAGCGAGCTTGTAAATAAAAATGAATCAATTGGCAGTAACACGATTTTAGAGGTGAAAGATATATACAGATACCAGGCTGAAAATAATGAGATAAATAATAGCGGCTGCCGCAGTGTTGGCACTGTTTATACCGGTTATGTGCCAACATTTATAGATAAAATAAAAAGCGGGGGGTTTGATTTTAATTTTAGAGATGAAAATTTGGGATGAAATACTAATTTCTACTATCTCGATTCTGGCAATAATATGTATGTTTTACGGATTAAAAAGGACAGTCTCCGTATTTTCTCCAGGGGCAAGAACTATAAGGGAAAATAAGAACTACAGGAAATCCGGAGCAGTAAGATTTCTTACAAATAAATATAGGACCAATAGAAAAATACTTTCAATATTTATATTTATTATTTTTACCCTGTTTTTTTACTTATTATGTGGAAATTTTCTTTTCAGTTTATTTATTGGAGTATGTCTGGAAATTTATATCTTCGATCTGTTAAAGGGGCTTGAAGAAAAAAGAAAAGATTTGCTGCACGGTCAACTGCTTGAATTCATAAGTAATATGATAGTGATGCTAAAAGCAGGAAAAACAGTAAGAAGTATATTTAAAGATTCTGCTGGATGGTTTAAGGATCCCCTTAATACTTATCTACTGGAAGTAGTAAATGAGCTGGAACTCAATTCCACTCTGGATGAAGTTTTGAATAGATTTTCACAAAAGTGCGGGAGCAGGGAAGCTGGCCTCCTTGTTTGTTCTTTAAAGATTAATAACAAAATAGGCGGAGATTTGATATCTATACTGGGTAATATAGCTGATAGTATACGCCATAATCTGAAATTAAAATCACAGATAGATACAATGAGTCTGCAAAGCAGGTATTCCGGGAATATTATTTCTATATTTCCTATTATTGTGCTGATTATATTATGTATTTTTATGAATAAAACCATACTGGATTTTTTTTCTACCGATATGGGAATTATTCTACTTTTCATAGGTGGAATTATGGAAATCGCAGGAATAGTGATAATGAAGAAAATCATCGGTACCCCAAAGTGACAGGATTGAGATATGCTTATATATTTAATTATATTTCCGTATTATATATTTCTGTGTTCAGCCATATTTTATCTTATTAAAATTAAAGGTTATTACAAGACCGGAAAAATTAGAAATTATTCTGAAAAGAAAAAGATTTTCAGCAGGATTATAAATAAAATGAATTTAATTTCTTTTAAAATTGGCAGATCTCTAATCAATAAGCACTGGTTTGAAATTAAAAAAGAAAATAGAGAGCTTTTAAAATTATTGGAATTTGAAAATAAAATATCTCTTACTCCGGATTCTTTTATGGGCTATAAGGTAATTTTATTTGTTTTATTTATGACTGCAGGAAGTTTAATCGGCAACAGTCCAATAAATTCGGGTATTTTAGGCATTACCGCAGGAGCGGCAGGTTATTTTATTCCGAATCTGCTGCTCCGGAATTTCAGGAATATAAGAAAAAAGGAAATAGACAGAGATTTACCCTATGTTATTGATCTACTTGTAGTAGCAACATTATCAGGTCAGAATATTTATAATGCCATAAAAATTGTAATTGAAAAGTATAAGGGAAGTATTTGTACGGAGCTTTCGAATTTTATAAAAGATATTGATATTGGTATTGGAAAAATTCAGGCCTACAGAGATTTAATGGACAGGAGTGTTTCAGGAAATTTTAAAAGTTTTATTTTTCTCCTGATTCAGGCGGAAAAGTATGGTTCTTCCATAAACGAAATATTAAAACAGAAATCCATACATATAAAGTTTGAAGCATATCAGGATCTGGAAAGAAAAATCAGAAGGATAACCATACTGACATTATTCCCGCTGGTCTTTCTGATTCTACCCTCTTTTATAATACTGGTAGGCGGGCCGCTTATATTTTCAATAGGAGGCAATTTTTTATTGTTTTAATTTTTGAGCCGTAAAATTAAACACCCCAGATATTATTTATCTGGGGTGTCTGTCTAGGCGTCCGTAAAACTATATTGAATTAAATAGTTAGTTCATAAATACCGTTGCTACTACTCTTCTATCTCCACCATCAACTACTCCAATTCCAATTCTGGAATAAACGGACCTCAAGATGTTTGCCTTATGGGTAGGACTTTCCATCCATGCATTAGCGAATGCTTCAGGGGTTCCACTGGAAGCAGGTGAGGATTGACCCAGATTCTCTCCGGCATTTACATACGATATCCCATTTGCACCGAGTATGTTGAAGATGTTCCGGCCATCAGGTGCATAATGTGAAAAGTAAGAATTGGTTATCATATCGCCACATCTTGACCTGGCTATATCTGTCAGCATTTGATTTGACTCTAATGCTCCCAGTCCGTTTGAAGCTCTTATATTATTAATAAGGTGAAGCACTGCTGCTTCAAAATCGCTTAAGTTGGCAGTAGATTCTACCGGAGCAGCAGCTTCAGTAGTTTGACTGATTGCAGCACTTCCCAGAACTTCCGCCTTATATTCTTTGTGTATGGTATTTATTTCTTTATCAAGGTTGTCTGAGATCTTTGATAGTATTGTTGCTGTATCTACAATATTATCTTTTAAAGAAACATTTTCCTGAATTATTACAGCTTTTTCTATATCTTCTGCTTTATATTTACTGCTCTCGGTAAAACTACTGTTTATATTTGTAGTCTTGTAGCTAAAAGCACAGGATAAGGTAACTGTTCCCACCAATGCTGTAATCAGTGTTATTACTAATATTTTTTTTAATTTGTTCCTCATCAATTTTCTCCTAAAAAAAACCATCTAACCTAGAGGCTAGATGGCGAACTTTTTTCAATAAAAAAGCAATAGCCGGTTGCACTATTAGCTCGTTACATTCCAAAGTGCCCAAATAGCGGAATGTAAGTCATAGCCTCTATTACTAATAAAATTTCTAAATTTTCAATAAAACCTATAATTGTTTATTATAGGTTAATATTAATACTTTATATTATTAAAGTCAAGATAAATTATTATATATTAAAACTATTAATATCTTAATACATCTAATAATACAAAGCAATTAAATAATTCCAGAAATAAAAATTTTTAAAAAATCTTTAATAATTTTTTAATTATGTATTTACACAAATGCATAATTATGGTAAATTACTGATATGGATATATGTATAAATGGGCAAAAGTATAAAATATTTATAAAAGGAGGTGCTAAAGTTCTAAATTTAACTTTTATTTTTGGTGGAGGAGGTGAGTAAAATAAAAATAAAAAAGAAGGGTATCAGAATCAACTTCTGGTGCCAGAAAGGACAATCTACTCTTGAGTATGCACTGGTTACGGTAATTGCAGGAATAATAAGCGCAATCCTTATAGCAGTAGGGAAACCCCTGATAATAGATGTCATTTCAAAGGTGTTTAGCAAAATAGCTTCAATGGTTTAAGACCCACTGAAGGGCAAATTATTCTCTGCAAATAAAAAAATGGGAAACAGTTTTATGTTAAAAGTTGCAACGAAGATGAATAGAAATAAAAAAAAATTAAAAATATTAACCGGTGGTTCAGAAGGTCAGGCTTCACTGGAGTTTACTTTAATTATTCCTTTCCTGATTTTGATAATTTTAACTGTTTCCCATTTTGGATTATTGGTTTATCAGAAAAACATACTGGAACAGGCAGCTCGAGAGGGAGCAAGAACAATTGCTACTGCCAATTCCAATCAGGAAGCCTATAAATGCATAAGAAAAGTCTGTTCGAGCCTGGATCAGGATAACCTTGATATAAAAATTACTCCGGAAAGTAGAGCCTCCAGAAAAGTTGGGGATATGATTGAGGTAACTCTTATATATAAATATACAGGTATTATCCGTTTGCTGGAAATATTTTCAGGGAAGGATATTTTGATAAAGGCTAAAAGCAATATGAGGATGGAATGCTACTAAAGAACTTAAAAGCGCAAAACAGAGGTAATATATCTTTTTTAACACTGGCTGTAGTAATTGTATTTTCAGTTTTGTTTCTTCTTATTTTCGACTTATGCCAGGTTTTTATAGCAAGAGAGGAAACAAAGAATGCCTCTGATGCTGTTTCGCTTGCCGTTGCACAAAACTTGTTGTTTTTTGAGAATTCGGATTGTAATAAAATTGCTGAAGAAACGGCTCAAAAGAATAATTGTATTCTTATTGAATACAGTTATGACTATGATGAAGTAATGGTTACTGTGGAAAGGAAACTCGATTTTATTCTAATAGACAAGTTTATTTCAAAAGACTGCAGTGTCAGATCGACTTCTAAAACTAAAGTCATATATCCATGGGATGATCAATTCGGTTACTGTGAAACTTATGAATTTGGTTATTAAAATTTTTTAATAAATTGTAGTTTAATAATAACTTATAGAGATAGGAGGATTCATGAATTACGTGAATAATATATATTTACTTGGAAATCTTACCCGGGATCCGGAAATCAAATATACTAATGAGGGAATAGCTATTACCGAGATGGGGCTTGCTGTAAATAAGAAGTGGACTGATAAAAACGGAAAGGAATCTGAGATGGTTGATTTTTTTAATGTTACCACCTGGAACAATCTTGCAGAAAATTGTTCCGCCGCATTGAAAAAAGGAGACCGGGTTCTGATAAGCGGCCATTTGAATCTTAGAAGCTGGGAAAACAAAGAAGGTAAAAAATACAATATTACCAATATAACCGCCGATGTGGTTGCAGCAAGCCTGGAATTCAATCAGATAAGGATTCCGGAGAAAAGTAACATAGAGAAAGGCGAACAGGATAATTTGAAAAAAGATAAGGTTAAAAAAACTTGATCAGGCAAAGATTTGCATTTATTGTTTGTAATAATTAATATATTTTTAGGATTAAGGAAAAGAGTTGAAGAGTTCCAAGGATTTAAAGCTTGATAATGTAGTAACATTTAAGAAACCTCATCCCTGTGGTTCTAACCAGTGGCTGATAATAAACGTTGGCAGTCAACTGGAGATTCAGTGTATGAAGTGTAACAGAAAGATTATTCTTAGCAGGAAGGAATTCGAGAGAAGATATAAATCTAAATCAAACCGATTGTAGTATAATTGTTCAAATTACATTTGAGAGATAGAAAGGTACCGGAAAGTGAATTTTAGGAAATCAGATTACGAGAGTTATGACTACAGCAAGTTCTGGGAAGATGACAGGAGATTATATGAGGATAAAGCTGAAAGGCTGGCTTTAAGGAGGTTGCTTGCCGGAGTCGAAAGAGAAAACAAATTATTTTTTGATATCGGCTGCGGTTATGGCCGGCTGTTTAATGAATATAAGGATTTTGGGACTATAGTTCTGATTGATTACTCGCTTAATAATCTAAAAAATGCCAGAGACAGAATAGCAAGATTTTTAAAAAATGACCCGGAAAAACTGTCATCCATATATTTTATTGCTGCAGATGTAACCTCTCTTCCGGTAAAATCCGGTTGCGCAGATGTAATATTGACTGTAAGAGTGATACATCATCTGGATAATCCTGAAAAATATTTTGATGAGGTTGCAAGAATACTCAAGCATGAAGGATTATATTTTTTAGAGTTTGCCAATAAAAGGAATTTTAAAAATATATTAAGGTCTTTTGCAGGCAGGATGGATACCTCTCCCTTTAA
>DATBWS010000057.1:0-29657 GCA_036514675.1 Candidatus Hydromicrobium sp. | reverse complement strand
ATCATTCTTCCATACAGCGGCTACAGGCCACAAAATGATCACGTTCCACCTCTATCAGCTGGGGCCTGTTTCTGACACATTCTTTATCTTTGTTTGCGGCGCAGCATCTTTCGTAATAGACACAACCAACGGTGGTTTCTATTTGCCTTGCTTTTAGCTCCATCTCTACCTCTTCCCATTTCTTATCCATGCGCGGAACGGAAGCCATCAGCATTTCTGTATATGGATGAAGCGGATTGTAGTATATTTTATCTGTAACACCCATCTCTACAACACATCCCCTATAAAGAATCACCGCTTTTTCGCTTATATAGTAACCGAGATTTAGATCATGTGTTATAAAGAGTATGGACAGGCCGCGGGATTTTAAATCTACCAGTAAGTTGAGAACATCGACTCGCGTGGATGCATCGAGCATGCTTATAATCTCATCTGCCACTAGAAATTGAATGTCCAGTAACAATGCGCGGGCTATAAGAAAACGCTGAAGCTGCCCGCCGCTTAGCTGGTGTGGAAATTTGTTCAAAACCTGATCAGGGTTTAGGCCAACATCCCTTAATGATCTATTTACCTTTTCATTCCATTCCGATTCTTTCATCTTTGGGAAAAACTCCTGCCTGATTGTTCTGAAAATTCGATCGGCTTTAAAAATCGGATTATAGGAACTGAATGGGTCCTGAAAAACACCCTGTACGTTCCGGTAGTAATTTTTAAGTATACCTTTTTTAAGAGTGGAAACATCAACTCCGTTAAAAATAATCTTACCCGAGGTTATGTTGATAAGACTTAAAATCATCTTCCCTATCGTACTTTTCCCGCTTCCGCTTTCACCAATTAATGAAACGATTTCTCCATCTCCAACATCGAAGCTGACATCGACTACTGCGGGGAGCATTTTCCCCCCGAATGTTCCGGTTTTATAGATTTTTGATATTTTATCAAGTTTAAGCATTCTTTCCATACTCCTTCCAGCAAGCAACAAAGTGATCTTTCTCGATTTCAATAAACGGTGGCTCTTCCACACATTTACCAAATGCGACGGGACATCGATCTATAAAGCGGCATCCAATTGGAGGATTAAGCAGTAACGGCGTATTCCCTTTAATGCCCAATAGCTTTTTTTCGGAATATTTTACTCCGACTTTCGGCAGTGATGAAATCAATAGTTTTGTATATGGATGCCGGGGGGAATGTACTATTATACCAGTAGAGGCTTTTTCAGCCAGTTTTCCCGCATACATCACCAGGATACTGTCTGCAATCTGGTAAAGTATTGAAATATCATGGGTAATAACAATCATGCTTTTAACAATTTTTCGATTCCTGAATTCAACAAGCATCTCCGCCACAGCTTTTTGTGTAGAAACATCAAGTGCTGAGGTAATCTCATCGGCTATGAGCAGTGAAGGATCCATTAAAGTAGATAAAACCAGCACCATTCTCTGCTTCATACCACCTGAAAGTTCTATGGGGTACATATTCAGTACATCCTGGGTTAATTTAACCAGATCAAGTCTCCTTTTTAACTCAGGTAAGGTTTTTTTATAGTTGACCTTTCTGGAATCGAGAAGTTCTGAGGTCATTTTTCCTATTTTTCGTGTAGGATTCATGGCATTCATAGCGTATTGCGGTATTATGGAAATTTTACAGAACCTGTATTTATTCATTCTGTTCATGTCCCACACCGGTAACTCTTCATTGTCGAGTTCCACACTGCCCTCTACAAATCTCATAGGGGGATATAAACGGATCAGACCGTGCCCCAGCGTTGTTTTTCCACAGCCCGATTCACCGGCCAGCCCCATTATTTCTCCATCCTTGATGTTAAATGTTACGCCATCCAGTGCCTTGACATCCCCTCTCAGGGTTTGATAATAGACTCTAAGATTTTTTATTTGTAAACTCATGTTCTCACATCTCCCTCAGTTTGGGATTGAAAACTTCATCCAGTCCAACATTCATAATATATAAAGATCCCACGATGGCCATTATAGCAAACCCTGGCGGTACAAACCACCACCATACACCAAACTGAAGAGCACCCCAGAGAACCGCATAGTTCATCATGAGACCAAGCGAAATTGTATTTGTTGGACCAAGACCTATAAAATCCAGTGTGGCAGCAATTAGTATTGCTCCCCCAAACTGGAGAATGAATGTCATCAGTAGATATGACATCATATTCGGTGCGATTTCAGTGAAAATGATTTTTAGAGGCTTCACTCCACTTAACCTGGCCAGGTCGACAAAATCCCTGGAACGTAATGAAAATGTCTGGGCTCTAACTGCTCTTGCTGCCCAGGGCCAGGCGGTGAATCCAATAAAAATACTTTCGGTCATAATACCTCTAACCTTAAGATATGCTGCTATTATAAGAAGTAACGCAAATGTGGGGATAACAAGGATTATGTTTGTTAATATATTTAATCCTTCATCCACCATACCTCCGCGGTAACCGGCAGTGAAGCCAATAATTATTCCTATTAGTGTTGCAATTCCTCCACCAATGACCCCTACAATAAATGATGCTCTAAGACCAAGTACAAACTGTGTATAAACATCCTGTCCAAATGTTGTGGTCCCTAACCAGTATTCTGCTGAGGGTGGTTGAGAAATCGGACCTATGTAAGCATTCCATCTATAATCCGTAAACAGAGGTCCTATAAATGTGATTAAAAGAAAGAAAAGAACAACGGCTAACCCAACTTTTAATTTGGTGTTTCTTAAAGCAAAATAAATAAATTCATTTATCTTTTTTTGTTTTATAACCGGGATTTTATCTTTATCTATTTTTTCTGATTTTTTAATATTAATTTGCTCTATCATGCTGATCCACCTACCATTCCTACTCGTGTTCTTGGATCTATAACGACATAAACGATATCAATAATAAAATTGGCAATTAACACCCCAATTATGATAAAGAGAAAGCATCCCTGTATAAGGAAATAATCCTGGTTCTGAATAGCCTGGAGGATCCAATATCCGAGCCCAGGGTATGAAAAAACAACCTCTGTTACCAGAGCACCTGCAACAATTACGCCAAGTTGGAGCGCCAGTCCTGTGATCTGAGGAAGTATTGCATTTCTGAATGCATATCTTCTGACCAGTTTTCTGGGTGCTCCCAGAGCTTCTAAATAGTGAGAGTAATCGGCTTCGAGCTCGTAGATAATCATATTCCTCATCCCAATTGCCCAACCACCGAACATTACAATAAATAGGGAGGCAAAAGGTAAGAACCAGTGCTTTAGAAGGCTTGCAATAAAAATCCACGAAAAACTAGGCGCTAAATTGAAACCATACGCACTTGCAATGGGGAAAATTCCTGCAACTATTCCCAGCGACCAGGCAAGTAAAATACCCAGCCACATATAGGGAGTTGCTGTAAGAAGATATCCTAATGGCAATACGGTGTTATCAAGCCATTTGGTTCGTGCAGCAAAAGCACCAAATTTATTTCCTGCATAAAAACTCAGCAGTATTGCCGGAACTAAAATAGCTATACTATAAGGTACAGCTCTCATGATTATAGTTGATACTTTCTGGGGAAACATGAGCACACTTGTTCCCAGGTCGCCATGAAAAAGAGCGATCCAGAAATTTATATACTGTCTCCAGATTGGAACATCTAATCCAAATGCTCTTGTGTAATAGCCGTACATAGCCTCAGCGGCCTCAGCACGAACTGCAACTCTTGACAGTATATTCATAACAGGATTACCGGGCATAAATCTCGGGATTGCCCAGTTTATGGTTACTGCCAGGAAAAAGGTGGAGATGTAGACAGCTATCTTTCTCCCGAAATAACGTCTCACATGACCTCCTTATTGAAATTAAAATTATAAAAATACCGCCCCTCCCGCAAAATTAGAAGGAGGGGCGTTGATTAGTATACTACAAATTATTCTGCCTCAACAGGGATATTAATAGTTGTTATACTGGGACATGCTTGGAAGCAGACCGCTTGGATCAGAAGCTTGAACTAAATTAGCATAAGCAACATTAACAATATCATCTGTATTGATAGCAAAAGCCAATGCTCTTCTGAAAGCTGGGTCATCCAGCGGTGATACTGTAGTATTCAAGAACAGAATTGCTGTATTAGCAGAGAGCATATAAGGAGCTTCCGGGAAATAAGTTTTAACATAGCCCTTATCTACCAGCTCTGCAACACCCGGGAGGAAGTTATTAGAAAGATCAACTTCACCTTTGAGAATAGAACCGAGTGCAACATTATTACTGCTAAATCTAATATCAACAATTCTATTAGCTGCAACCTCCAGTCCAAGTGCATCTATTGCCCACCAATCAGAATTCTTAACCCATACATTTCTATCAGGACCAAAACCGGCAGCATCCCACATATATGCACCTGAACCAACGGGGTCTTCGTTGATTCCTGAGGTTATCTCTTCTTCTGTTTTATCTGCCCAGATATGTTCCGGAACTATAAATATATTGTACAGATTGTTTGCGAACTCCTGATAAAGAGGTGCCGTGAAATTGAGTTGAAGTGTGTAATCATCTACCAGTACAACTTCATCAAGATAGTTCCACATCGGGTTGAACCAGATTGCAGGGTATGTCTGACCAATTTCAAAGGTAAATTTAACATCATTTGCATCCAGTGTCTGGCCGTCTGTCCATGTGATACCCTCTCTTATTTTTAGTTCATAGGTATCAGCGTCAGTCCATGCTCCGCTTTCTGCAAGCCAGGGTGTCATCACATCGGTTACGGGATCGTACATGAATAATGATTCATAAAGGAGTCCTATTGTTCCTGTTGAATTTGCTTTACTCCAGGCTATGAAAGGATTCAAGTCTGAAAATGCACCCCATGCTGCTCCACTAACATACAGAGTCTCGTTTCGTGGATAGGTACCTGTTCCTGGTTCAACTCCTTCTACCGGCTCTAATGTAGTGAGGGTCATCAGACCACCCAGCTGCCAGTATCCTGACCAGGTGGTTGGAAGGGTATTAGGAGTGTCATCTGCAGATGAAGGCCAGTTTTCCCAAACTGAATCATTGACCTGAGACCATAGACCGTTATACCATAGTGGGATCATTGGCATTTCTGTTAATAGAGTTGTTTGAATTTGCCCACATATTTCCTGCATTCCTGCAACATCATCAGTTGAAGTTGCAGCAAGCTGATCAACCATATCAAATACTTCCTGATTGTCATATCTACCGAAGTTACCGCTACCCATTGTTTCCTGGATGGGGTGTCGGAACATAAGGTTATATAACGTCCATGGAGTATTGCTCATTGATGCCCAGTTATTTAAGGTTGCATTGAATGTGCCGCCGGTGAGCGCGTCGTTCCAGGCACCATAATCCGGAGTTTCATTTACAAGGTTGATACCTGCAGCCATTGCGCTTTCACTAATAACACTGATAGCTTCCATCCAGTCTGTCCATCCGAATGGGCAGGTTACTGTAAGTTCAATCTTGGAGCCATCAGGTGCTTCTACTAATCCATCGCCATCGGTATCAACATATCCAGCATCGGCAAGAATCGCCATAGCCATATCCGGATCGTAACTAAAAGCTAGTGGGATATCTAATGCTGGTGCTTCTTCTTCTTCTTCAGCTACTTCCTCTTCAGCAACTTCTTCCTCTGCAACTTCTTCCTCTGCTGCTTCTTCTGCTTTACAGCCGTATAATGAAAAAGCTGCAATCATTGTTATAACAAGTAGCCATAAAAATAATTTTTTCACTTTTCAACCTCCTTTAAGGTTTTTGGTATTGAAAGTTATGGCTTAAAAAATTATTTGTTAGTTTCACCCCCCTTCCATATGACAACGTATTGTCCCTTTTTGTTAGGAACAATCCCAAACTTGGATTTCGATCATGTAAACACGTGTGCAAGTATTTTATAACAAAACTCTCAGGGTAGTCAAGCACTTTTTTAGTTACTTTATAAGAATTAATCCAAAAACTTGAAATGTGATGAAATAAAAAATCCTTCATCGCTCCTCAATATCATACAGACTCCGTACCTTCAACTGGTTTCTTACTTCATCCAGATTTAATTCATCAGACAGGCTGGATTTATCTATTACAACTTCTTTTATACGCCCTGAAGAAAGATCGAAATAATTGTCACTGAATTTACAGTCCGTCTTTATTAAATCAAGTTCAACAGATTTTGCATAAGCGCTGGACTCCAACGAAATAATAAATTGATCCCTTACTTCATCTATAGATGCCTTTATTTCAGGATTTAAGAAATTAAAGTGTTTAGGTTTTACAAACAATAATGTTCCACCGCTAATACACTCCCCTATAACATTAAAAAAGAACTCAAGGTAAACATTTCTGACATTATTGCTTATCATATCTTTTAAATCCGGGGTAACGCAGTTTTTAGTCTTTAACGATGGTACCGCTACATCCTGTTTATCCTCATATATAACACCCGATCCATTATCTCTGAGCTTCCATTCAACTACTCCTTTAATATCTTCAAGGGTATCATTGGTAACATAAATATTTACCTTTGTTCCCTCATCTGCAGCAGATACCAGAATGGGTTCATAAAAACGCTTTGCATAATAATGCAGGGCTTTCCAGCGTCCATAATAATCAATACTTGCCCAGGAAGCCGTCGGCCAGCAGTCGTTAAGCTGCCAGTATAGTGAACCCATACAGCGCCCCCGATGCCTTCTCCAATGCTCCACACCATATTTTACAGCCTCCCCCTGTAAAAGCTGAGAAGTGTAAAGCAGAGATTCAAAATCCTTCGGATACTTGAATGTTTCGGAAAGATAGGTTAGTATCCTGCCATTTGCTGATCCGTTCTTCTGGTGCTTTTCCATTACATATGAAAATATATTTCTATCCTCCGGTATTGTAAAGCTCTCTATGGTTTTTATTCCGGGAAAGGACTGAAAACCAAATTCCGAAGTAAAGCGAAAATAATGATTACGGTAATCGCTAAAAGGTTTCATACCGTGCCATACATCCCAGTAATGTACATCTCCCCTATTTTCGTCATTCGGTTTATCAAATTTGCCTCCCGATGACGGTGATGAAGGCCAATAAAAACGATTTGGATCGTATTTTTCTACTATCTTCAGGGTTACTTTCTCAAATAACTGGGTATACATCTTCTTAACCTGTCTCATTGAAAGTAACAGCATATCCCCGGGAATCTGTATTCCGGGGAAGGATTGCTTTTCTATCATATCCACTATCCATTCCACTTCATTATTCCCACACCATAAACCCAGACTTGGATGATTCCTGATTCTTTTGATATTGTCCTCCAATTCCTGCTCCACATTACTGATAAATTCCCTGTCTGTAGGATATACGGAACATGCAAACATAAGGTCCTGCCATACAATAATACCGTACTCATCGCATAGATCAAAAAAATCATCATTTGGATATATGCCTCCGCCCCAGACACGAATACAATTAAAATGAGCTTCAATACAATCCTTTATCAATCTTTCGGTACGTTTGCGCGAATATCTGGACATCAGATTGTCTTCTATTATATAGTTCGCTCCACGGGCAAAAACCGGCGCGCCATTTATTTCGAACTCAAAGGACTTACCCCACCTGTCATTCTCCTGTCTTATACTCAAAGTCCTCAAGCCTGTTTTGATTTCCCTTGAGTCCAATATTTCGTCTCCCTTTTTCAGGTTTACAGAAACTCTGTAAAGGGGCTGTTTTCCGTAACCGTTAGACCACCAGAGTTCGGGATTGTTAATCCCAACAGCAATAGTACAATTATTATTTAAATAATCAATCGGTTGCGTTCTGCATATTATTTTGTCATCAGGAGAGGTCACCAGAACTTCCAGACCAAACTCTCCACGCTTCCAAACTTCAAAACTTATCTTAACATCCAGCTTAACCTTATCCACTTGATGATTCTGAATAATATATACATCTTTTAAACGTGCATCATCAAAGAATCTTAAGCCAATATTTCTCCATATACCCGAATCAGGAATCTTGGGTCCCCAGTCCCATCCAAACATACTATGAGCTTTACGGAGGTGATAAAACCCATCCATCACCATATCATTTATTCTTTTCATCAGCGGTAGTTCCTTTTGCACCCGCTCAATATAACGGGTGGGAGAAAAGAAGAGAATATGAATATTATTGCTGCCTTCTCTTAAAGTATCTTTTACATCAAATTCATAGCTGCGGTGCATGTTATTGGTTCTGGCTATTAGCTCGCCATTTATTTTTATCTCCGTAAGGGTATCCAGCCCTTCACAGTATAGAAATACCTTATCATGTTTTAATAAATCACCGGAAATTTTAAATTCCCTGTTATATTCAAAATCATTATAGGAAAGTGTAAGAGCTCTGTCCTCGTTATCCCTGTAAAATGGATCTTCCATTAATCCTTCGCGCAATAAATCGGTAAAAACAGAACCAGGCACATGAGCACTTTTCCAATGCTCATCCCTGGTATTTCTCATCTTCCATTCTCCGTTCAAGCTGTATGTTTTCATAATATCTCCTTTATTACAGCAAAATACTTCATAAGAATTTATTCATTATTATTTCCCTTTTTGAAATTTAGTATTTGTGTGTGTGCTATGTTATTTTCTTAATAACTGTACATGGATTTCCTGCAGCCAATACGTTTGAAGGAATATTTTTAAAAGGAGATTATTTTATAATTCTGGTTCTTATTAAATCCTTATACCACATCGCGCTATCTTTTAATATCCTCTCCTGTGTTTCGTAATTTACATAAATAATTCCAAATCTCTTGGAATAACCGTGCTGCCATTCAAAATTATCCATTAAAGACCATAAGAAATACCCTCTTATATCCGCTCCCTTCTGGTTTAATTCAGCCACTTTTAATAAATGTTTCTTGAGATAATCTATACGTTTATTATCACGTATTTTCCCTCCTCCGGATACTCTGTCTTCAAATGCAGCACCATTTTCTGTAATATAAATTGGTACTGTGGTGTACTCATTCCTAACTCTTAATATAAGATTATATAGGGATTCCGGCACTATTTCCCAATCCATTTCGGTTCTTTTAAAATTTCCATGAACTTTTCTGAATTTAAGCTCTGAATCCTGTGAAAACTCTATCAACTCACGTGAATAATAATTTACCCCTAAAAAATCATTATTGATTGATATCTTTTGTAAATCCCCATCCCTTACGAAATCAAAACAACCTATAAATTCTTTATAAACTTCTTTCATATCTTCAGGGTATGAAGCCTTAAAAACAGGGTCCATAAACCATCTAATAAAATAGCCATCGGATATAGAAGCCGCCTTTATATCCTCTTTAGAGTCAGTTGCAGGATATGATGGAATTAAATTAATGGTTATTCCGATTTCACTGTTTTTAAAATTAAATTTTCTGAATTCTTCTACTACAGCTCCGTGCGATAATAAAATATGATGTGCCGCTATCAAAGCTTCCCTTAAATCCTTATGTCCAGGCGCATGAAAGCCTTCATAATAACTGAAAAACGACGAGCAGAGCGGCTCGTTATGAGTTATCCATAATTTAACGGAATCATTAAGCTCCTCAAATACCTTTACTGCATATTCTTCAAACCACGCGATTGAATCTCTATTCAACCACCCGCCCATATTATAAGCCCATATTGGCAAATCCCAGTGATAGAGAGTAGCAACCGGTTTTATATTTCTCCCGTTTAATTCACTTACCAGTTTTTTATAAAATTCCATCCCTTCTGGATTATATTTTCCTTTTTCCGGAAAAATCCTCGACCATGAAATTGAAAATCTATATGCATCGGTACCTATCTTTTCCATTAACTCCACATCTTCTTTATATCTATGATAATGATCACATGCAACATCGCCGGTATGTCCTTCGTATGTCTTTCCCGGAGTTTTGGAGAATATGTCCCATATAGAAGGAGTTCTGCCGCCTTCGTTAATTGCCCCTTCTATTTGATAAGATGCTGTTGCAGTCCCAAAAACAAAATCTTCGTTAAATTTCTTAACCATTTTAATCCTTTTTATCAATTTAAAATTTTTTTTAATTAGAGCTGATTAATTACCTAAAATTACATCGATTCTTACTTCTTTGTTTCCCCCTTTAAATGGAATTAGATTTCCTTCTATTGGTTTGTCGTCTACCATTAAGCACTTAACCCCTTTACTGATTCCGTCTGGATTCTTCACTGTAATATTATATTTTACTCCCCGAAAGAAGCGAATTATACGGTACTCTTTCCAATCTTTAGGAATGCAGGGATCTATTAAAAGCCCTTCGTAATCGGGTTTAATTCCCAGAATTGCTTGAGAAATGTTTACAAAACTCCAGGCCGCTGTACCGGTAAGCCATGAATTTTTAGCCTCACCGTAAGTAGCAGCATCGCGGCCGGCAATCATTTGAGCATAACAGTACGGTTCACAGCGATAAGTTTCTATATTATTCTCTTTAGGGCTGGGACAGATACGCAGATAATAATCAAATGCTTTATCACCGTTTCCCAGAATAGTTTCAGCTATAGATATCCATGTATTATTATGACTGAATATCCCGGCATTTTCCTTATACCCGGGTGGATAGGAAGAAATTTCTCCTAAGTTAAGGTAATAGTGCGAATATGCAGGTTGATGAAGGACTATTCCGTATGGAGTTGATAAGTATTTCTCCACACTATCCAGTGCTTTCCTGGCTCTGCCATCTTCTAAACCTACACCACCCATAATACACCATCCCTGAGGTTCAATAAATATCTTTCCTTCCTCACATTCTTTAGATCCAACCCTGGATCCATAATAATCATAAGCTCTCAGGAACCATTCTCCATCCCATCCGTATACTTCCACAGCTTTTCTTACAAGTTCATAACCTTCTCTGATTTTATCAATTTTTTCTTTACTACTTGTCCTGCGTAAAAGTTCAATTAGTTCCTTACAAACATATAGAAATAGCCCCGCAATCATAACTGATTCCGCTACACCGCCAGGTCTATCCCCATAAGTCTGAAAACTTTCCCCGGGATTTTGGGAAAAACAATTCAGGTTCAGACAATCATTCCAGTCAGCATGTCCTATAAGAGGAAGATTATGCGGACCCAGATTTTTAAGAGTATACCCTATAGAGAGGAAAAGATGATCAAGAAGAGTATCCCTGCTGTCAGGAACATCCGAATAACCGGCTATTTCATCAAGAATCGAGAAGTCTCCTGTTTCTTTAATATATGCACAGGTTGAAACTATCAGCCATAATGGATCATCATTAAATCCTCCACCCACATCTTTATTGCCTTCCTTTGTAAGCGGCTGATACTGATGGTAGCAGCTTCCATCAGAAAGTTGAACACTGGCAAGTTCCAGAATCCTCTGCCTTGACCGCTCCGGAACCATATGCACGAAACCAAGCAAATCCTGGTTAGAATCCCGAAATCCCATTCCGCGTCCGATGCCTGATTCATAAAAGGATGCAGAACGGGACATATTAAAAGTTACCATACACTGATACTGGTTCCAGATATTAACCATATGCTCAACATGTTCATTACTAATATTCACATTGTATCTGCCGAGTAATTCAGACCAGTATGCATTCAATTGTTTAAAAGCTCCATCTACTGCTTCAGAACTTTCATAGACTTTAATCTTTGCCCATAGCGATTTCTTATTTATAACATTAGGAGCTGAAAATTTCTCATCTTCTTTGTTTTCTATATAACCCAGTATAAAATGGAATTGCTTATTCTGATTCGGCCCCAGGGTAATGTCAAGTTGATGAGCGCCAATCGGAGCCCAGCCATTTGCAATGGAGTTTGTACACTTTCCAGCGGTAACTACTTTAGGATTTCCAAATCCGTTACTCGTACCTATAAAAGCCTCCCGGCTGGTATCAAAGCCATTTATTTCCTGACTGCATGTAAAATAAGCGTAATGGTTCCTCCGTTCTCTGTATTCGGTTTTATGAAAAATAGTATCATTTTCTACTTCTACTTCGCCGGTATTAAAATTTCTCTGAAAGTTGGTCATATCATCCATAGCATCCCATAGACAAAATTCTACGAATGAGAAGAGAGTTAACACTTTTTTCTGACTCGTATGGTTAATCACTTTTACGTCCCATATTTCCATGTCCTCACCGAGAGGCACAAAGAATTTTACTTCAACCTCTACACCGTTTTTTTGCCCATTTATTACCGTATAGCCAAGACCATGGCGACAGGAATACTCATCCAGTAACGTGCAGCTTGGTTTCCAACCGGGGTTCCAAAATATATCACCATCTTTAATATAAAGATAGCGGCCGCCCGTATCCATGGGAACATTATTATAACGATAACGGGTTATGCGACGAAGCCTTGCATCCTTATAGAAACTATAACCTCCAGCCGTATTGGAAATAATACCAAAATATTTTTCACATCCTAAATAGTTAATCCATGGTAGAGGAGTATCAGATCTCTTAATAACATATTCTTTATTTACGTCATCAAAATAACCGTATTTATTCATTATTACTTCCCTTATCAAAAAAGTTTTTCTTTCCGTTGAATCGGAAAGCACCTATAGTTTAGCTTTACAAATAGGGATAGGTCCCTGGTTTTTTATGCAGCCAGGTAAATTGTATATAAATTCTTTACTACTTTAGGGTCCCTGCAATTTTTCCATTAATAATATACCTTTATTTTTTTATCTTATGTGGACAATTTCAATTCTATTTAGGAAAGGATGCCTCTTTCTAATCTATATCATTTTTTCTAGTTGATTCTCTTACAATTAATTCCGTAGAAATAGTATAAAATTCAGGAGAATTAATACCATTCTCAATAAAATTTACCAGCTTTCTCGTAGAAACTGATGCCATTTCCGTCATAGAGCTTCTAACAGTGGTAAGAGCTGGTGAAACATAACTGGCAATTCTTATATCATCATAACCCACTATAGAAATATCATCGGGAATTATAAGTCCCATTTTCTTTATAGCTTTCATAGCACCGATAGCCATGGTATCATTTGATGAAAAAATACCTGTTATTTCATTTTTACCCTTATTTTTTAAAAGCTGATTCGCACATTTAAACCCGCTGTCTTCAGTAAAGTCTCCATTAACTATATATTCTTTCTTAATTGGAAGTCCTTCTTCTTTCATTGCTTTCTTATATCCCTCAAGCCGTTTTAAACCTGAAAATTTATTCATGTCTCCACAAATATGCGCTATCTTTCTATGTCCGCATTCTATTAAATGTTTTGTAGCTATATACCCTCCATTATAATTATCAGAATTAACAACAATATAATTACCTTCTATTTTATCTTCACGTTGTTCCTGATCTATAATTGTTATTTTATATCCCGATTCTATAAGCTTAAAAATTTCTTGTGAGTTGTTGTTTGCCCCTAAAAAGACCCCTCCAGATAATATCTTACTGTTAAAAAGCCCTCTTATTTTTTTGAAATCATTATTATCATTAATTATTAAAATCAATACATTATATCCTAACTTATCTGCATAATCTATTATTGCTGCTTCAAAAGGAGAAACATATACATTCTGAAATACTCTAAATTCTTCACTTCCGAGTCTAATATTGGCTATAAAAACACCAATAATTTTACTGTTTTTACCAGCAAGTGCCCTTGCTGGACCATGCGGTACATATCCATATTTTTTTATAATTCTGGTTATTTTTTTTCTTGTTTCAGCTTGTACATTTGGATAATTATTTACTACCCTGGATACTGTACTTCTGGAAACTCCTGCTAACTTTGCTATATCTTTGCTATACATGCCAGTCTATCGTAATTTTTATTTGTATTTATGCGTGTAAACACGCGTGCAAGTATTTTATAATAAAACTTTCAGAGTAGTCAAGCATTTTTGAGATTGTTTTTTTGACTACTGGATTAAATTTATAAAAACTTTACTAAAATTTAAGGATATTATGGATATTAAAATCGACCGATCATCATTAACTACTATCCAAACAATTTTTATTTATTTATAAACTTTCTCTGTCTCCTTATTAAACATATGTATTTTATCAATATCTACATATAATGTTGCCTTATCGCCGCTGCTGTATTTTGACCTGGGATTGACCCTGGCTGTTATCAGGATTCCCTCGATATCAACATATACATAGATTTCCGAACCCATTGGCTCCGTAACCTCAACATTTGCAGTAATGGTATTGCTTCTTGAAGCGCCCTGTACAAAATTACTATCTTCCAGATCCTCGGGTCTGATTCCAATTATTATTTCTTTTCCGGTAAGTTTATTATCTTTAATTATTTTTTTAACCTTATCGGTGGTACCAAGCTCAAATATATTGCCTTTAAGGGTCATCTGATCGGTTACTGTAATATCCAGAAAATTCATAGCCGGACTTCCTATAAACCCTGCCACAAACATATTATCAGGACGGTCATATACTTCTTGAGGTTTACCGGTCTGCTGTACTATTCCATCCTTCAAAATAATTATTTTATCCGCCATTGTCATCGCTTCGGTTTGATCATGGGTAACATATACTATAGTAGCTTTGAGCCTCTCATGAAGTTTTGCAATCTCCGTTCTCATCTGTACCCTGAGTTTTGCATCAAGATTGGAAAGAGGCTCATCCATCAAAAATACTTTGGGATCTCTTACAATCGCTCTGCCTAAAGCGACTCTCTGTCTCTGTCCACCTGAAAGTTGTTTGGGTTTTCTCTTGAGAAGGTCTTCAATTTTTAAAATCTTTGCTGTTTCCATTACCCTTTTTTGAACTTCCAACTTGGGAGTTTTTCTCAATTTTAATCCGAATGCCATATTATCATAGACGTTCATATGAGGATAAAGAGCATAATTTTGAAAAACCATAGCTATGTCTCTATCCTTTGGAGGAACGCTATTTACTAACCTGTCTCCGATGTAAATATCTCCTTGTGTAATTTCCTCCAGTCCTGCTATCATACGCAGGGTTGTTGTTTTCCCGCATCCCGATGGTCCTACCAGAACCGCGAATTCTCTGTCTTCAATCGTGCTGTTTATGTTGTCTACGGCTACTACTTCATCAAATTTTTTGGTTAGATTTTTTAGAACAACCTTTGCCATTTTTTTCTCCCCTTTTTTTAATTAATGATTAATTTTTTTATTATAAAATAAAAAAAAATTATTTTCTACAGTACGCTATATAATTCATACCATACGGGTCTCTACCGGCCAGGAAATCCGCAGCTTTCATTGCCTCGGAAAGACCATTTATCAGCGGATCCGTAATAGGGGCACACAGGCCGTTTATAATACCCATGGTTATAAAATGAATATTAAGCAGCTCCCGGTTTGGCATTCCAAAACTAATATTGGAGTAACCTCCGGTTATTGATACGCCAAATTCATTTGCTATCCTTCGCTGGGTTTCCAATGTAATTCTACCTGCGTTAGAATTCGTAGCATTTGTCATAACCAGACAATCAAATACTAAATCTTCTTTCTTTATTCCCGCAGATTCTGCTCTCTTTATTATTTTTTTCGCAATTTCAAATCTTTTTTCGACATCATCCGGAATACCGTTATCGTCCATGGTAAGGCATATCACTGCGCTCCCGCTATCTTTTACCATGGGTAAAACTTCTTCCAGTGATTCTTCTCTGCCATTTACCGAATTGATAATAGCTTTATATGGATAAACCTCCAGAGCTGCCTTTAGTGCCTTTGGATTTGCGGAATCCAGGCAAAGAGGCTGATTGGTTACCTCCATAACCATCTTAACCGCCTTGGGCAGCATCTCAACTTCATCCACACCAACCGCTCCCACATTGATATCAATTATGTGCGTCCCTGCCTTAGTTTGCTTTATGGCATCTTCTCTAACGATGTCAAATTTACCCTGTTTTAACTCTTCTGCCAGAGATTTTCTTCCGGTGGGATTGATTCTTTCAGCTATAATAACCGTTGGAAGATTAAGTCCAAATCTGACCTCGGTTCCCTTACCGGTAACTACTGTCTCCATTTTCTTATACCTTTTCCTTTTTATATAGGTTGTTAAATATTTTTATAAAAGCCGTTAGGAATTTCGTATTTACTTCTGGTAAAGCAATAGTAACCCTGATATATCCAGGTACGCCCAGATTTTTTCCCGGCCTTACTATAAATCCATTTTTAAGCAGTTCCTCCACAATCATATCGCTATTTTCACCGGTATTAATTAATATAAAATTTGCATATGATTTAATAAAATCTATTCCATTTTTCCCTAAAACATTATAAAAATTATCCTTTTCTTCTTCTACCCTGCTTCTGATTTCATTAATATAAAATTCATTCTCCAATGCAGCCGCAGCAGCTTTCTGCGCAACCGAATTTACATTGAATGGCAGCCTCACTTTATTTAATGCAGAGATAATTGAGCTTTCAGATATCCCATATCCGATTCTTAATCCTGCCAATCCATAAATCTTTGAAAACGTCCTCAAGATTACAAGATTATTATATCTTGAAAGGTATTCTATAGTATTAATCTTTTCTTCTTCCGGTATATACTCGTAGTAGGCTTCATCCAAAACCAGTAACATATTTCTTTTAATATTTTCTATGACATAATCAAGCTCTTTACGATCGATATTGGTACCGGTTGGGTTATGAGGATTGGTCAGGAATAATATCTTTGTCTTATTATTTACGGAATCCACCAGCTTTTCTATATCCTGTCTGAACTCTCTTAAAGGAACTTTGACCACCGTTCCGCTGCACTTCAGGGTTGATTTTTCGTAAATTAAAAAAGTAGGATCGGTAATCACAACATTTTCTCCCGGCTCGATAAAGCTGTCGCAGATCATCTCGATAATCTGATCTGTGCCATTCCCCATAATTATGGAATCAATATCTATATTATACTTCTCTGCAAGTTTTCTCCTTACTTCACTGCATTCACCGTCAGGGTAATATTTAATATCACCCAGACCTTCGCAAATTTTTTCCAAAACTTCAGGATATGGTCCGAATAAATTCTCATTAGAGGCCAGCTTATAAACCTCCTTCAGGCCATACTCCTTTTTTATTTCTTCTATAGTCTTACCCGGAATATATTCCGGCATCTTTGAAATCCATTCTTTAATTTTTATACTCATTTTTTTACCACTGCTACTTATCTAAATCTTATTTTAACAGAGTTCCTATGGGCAAATAATTTTTCAAATTCCGATATTACCTCAATAAATTTCTTTTCTTTCTCCAGTGCATTCTTACTGTAAAAAGTGACACTGCTTCTTTTTAAAAAATCACAAACACCCAGCGAAGAAGAAAACCTTGCATTGCTATTCGTAGGAATAATGTGGTTAGCTCCTCCTATATAATCACCAACCGCCACCGGGGAGTACTCTCCCATAAATATAGCTCCTGCATTTTTTATTTTTTTCAAAACTGTCTTTGCACCGTTTACCATTATTTCCAGATGTTCCGGAGCTATTATATTGCAAGCTTCGATCAGCCAGCCTTTTTCTTTATTAAAGATGATTTTACAATTTTTTTCTAACGATTTTAAAATAACCCCGGTATTTATTTTATTTCCATATTCTTTTATAAGCTCGTCTATATTTTTATAGATTTTTTCAATGACTCTTTTTGCTGTATCCAGACTGGAAGTCAGCAGTATACTCCTGGAGTCCGGATCATGCTCTGCCTGTGAAATCAGATCAGCAGCAATAAAAAGAGGATTTGCAGAATCGTCTGCCAGTATTGTTATATCGCTTGGGCCGGCCAGGTTATCGATCCCCACATCACCAAATACCTTTTTTTTAGCTGCGGTGACATATATATTTCCAGGTCCCACAATCTTATCCACCTTTTTAATACTCTCCGAGCCATAGGCGAGAGCTGCTATAGCCTGTGCCCCGCCAATTTTATAAACTTCTTTAATTTTTAGTTTTCCAAAGAGATATAACAAAATCCGGTTTAAACTGCCATCCGGCTGAGGTGGAGTGCAGATTACAATTTCATTTACCTTTGCTATCATTGCCGGAATTACAGCCATAAGTACCGAAGAGGGATATACATATCTTCCCCCCGGTATGTATATTCCCACTCTTTCCAGAGGACGTAAAATTTGTCCAACTTCCTTACCCTTATCAGGTTTTATATACCACGAACCCGTCTCTTTTTTAAATTGAACAGTGTGATATTTTTTAATATTTTTATAACTTACTTCCAGCGCTTCGACCAGTTCAGGAAATTCTTTTCCGACACCAAGCAAGGCAGATTCAATTTCTTTAACTGTTACTCTGATACCGTTAATATCTTCAGCTTCAAAACGGTCAAACTGCCTGCAGAATTTTATGATTGCCCTGTCTCCATTTACTTCTATTTCCTTTAATATTTTACCAACCGTTTTCTCTACGGAATCTGGAATTTTCAATCCACAGGCTATCAGGTTATCTATTTCTCCAATTTTTTGAGGTTTTTCCACTTTTAAAAAATTATAATTCATATAAAAGACCTTTGATACTTTTAAATGTTTTTATTAATATACTTGATGAAAATAAAATTAGCAAAATAGACTTAATATTATAAAGAAAATGCCAAAATATTCAACTTTAAAACCTAAAGTCCTGCTTCATGTTTGCTGCGGAACCTGCGCTCTTTATCCTTATTTTCTTCTAAAAAAAGATTTTGATGTGACTTTTTTTTATTATAACCCCAATCTATATCCAGAGAAAGAATATGTTAAAAGACTCGAAGGTATAAAAACTATTTCAAAAAAATATTCCATTCCGCTTGTAACCGGTAAATATGAAATTAAAAAATGGCTCCGGTTGACTACAGACTTTAAAGATGAGCCAGAGGGTGGAAGAAGATGCACTCAATGTTTCAGCATACGCCTGGATAGAACAGCCTGCACAGCAAAGAAGCTTGGCTTTGATTTATTTGGAACCACTTTAACCATAAGTCCCCACAAAGATCACAACATTATAAATTCAATAGGATTGGAACTTGCATCAGCAAAAGGAATTAATTTTTACCAGACGAATCTAAAGAAAAAGAACGGTTTTAAAAAAACTATAGAGTTAAGTAAGAAATTAAACCTTTACCGGCAGAATTATTGCGGTTGTGTATATAGTAAGAAATAAAATGGTAAGTTTTCAAAAAAGTACAATATATAATGCCGTCAATATGTAACCAGTAAATCCTATCTTATTAAAGAATAAAAAATGCGGACTACTGCATTACTCCTCTACATTTTCCTCCAGCTGCTTTTTTTCCTTGAACTTTTTAATCACATAATTGGCTATAACAAACGCAGCTATTAAGACAATAAAATCTATCACATAGACTACCTTAATAGGACCCCAATATGAACTGTCGATACGGTAATATTCAATAAACGTCCTGTAAACCGAATAAATTCCAAGATACATTGACAGTATCAATCCATACGGGATTCTGCCCGGTTTATTTTTATAAAATCTGTGCATTAGTAAAAGAAGTGCAAATAATAAAAAGTTGGCTATTGATTCATATAAAAATGTGGGATGGAAATATTCATAGCTTGTGTAATCATAAGGTCTGTTGGCAGGTTCGATAAAGATTGCCCAGGGAAGGCTGGTTGGTCTCCCGAAGGCTTCCTGATTAAAGAAGTTACCCCATCTGCCTATGGCCTGTCCTAGTATCAGGCCCGGAGCCAGTATATCTGCCCACAGCCAGAAATCAAGTTTTCGGATTTTGCAGAATATGATAAGAGCTGCTATACCTCCAACCATGGCTCCCTGTATGGCGAGTCCACCTTTTCTGAAGGCAAAAATATAAAGCGGATGTCCTGCGTAATAAGACCAGTTTACCGCAACATGAAGAAGCCTGGCAAAAATAACCGAAGATATTACCGCAAACGGCGCAAAATTTAAAATCTCCTCTTCCCTCTGCCCCCTGTACCTTGCTATAAAATAAGCGATAGTAAAACCTATAATCAGTGCCAGTGCAGTTATTATCCCGTACCATCTTATCTCAAATCCAAATATACTGAACGCAATTGGGTCTATATGCAAAACGTCCTCCTAAAATCAAATTAATAATATTCCATCGAAAACAGAATTATAAATATTTAAGATTCTAACATAAATCCATGTAAAAATTTATTTAAAAATTAATTTTATTTAAAAATGGTAAATACCTGGACAAAAACCCCACCACCGAGTCCATAGAATCTGTAATAAAAACAATACCCAGAACTACAAGAAAGATTCCCGAAATAATGGATACCACATTAAGATGCCTGTTTATTTTTTTTAAGAAATTGGAAAAGAAACTTATGAATATTCCGGCAAGTATAAAAGGAAGCCCAAGACCCAGTGAAAAACTTCCCAGGAGAAGTACCCCATTTAGCAGAGTTCCCAGCCTGCTTGCCATAAGCAATATACCCGATAGTATCATACCTACGCAGGGGATCCATCCAAAAGAAAATATTATTCCTATTACAAAAGAACCCAGGTAACCTGATTTTAACGAAGAAGGAGTATTAAATCTCTTTTCCATATTTAAAAAAGGAATCCTGAAAATACCAATATACTGCAAACCGAATACTATCAGTATAACTCCACCAATTCTTGAAATAATACCGGAATATTCTTTTAGAACCTGACCTATAATAGTAGCAGTTGAACCCAGGGCTATAAAAACCAATGAAAATCCCAGTACGAAGAATATGCTGTTTATTAAAAGATAAAGCCGTTCCGAAATTTTTATGTTCTCGCTTTTGTAAATTACCCTGCCCGACATCAGGCTTATGTAAACAGGAACCAGCGGTAAAATACAGGGAGAAACGAATGCCAGCACCCCGGCAATAAAAGCAGAAAATAAACCAATCTCTAACATTTACAGTGCATCTTCTATAACGTTTTCCAATTGCTCTCCGGTCATTGAGCCGACATTCTCGAAAATAATCTGTCCATTCTTATCAAACACAAAAGTGGTGGGAATTGCACGTATTCCCCACTTTCCCATAACATTTGCATCATCGATTAAAATAGGGTAACTTATGTCATAATCTCTGGCAAAATCTTTTAAGGTAAAAATATCCTCATTTGAGACTCCTAGAAATTGGACATCTTTATCTTTATATTTATTATATACCTCTACAAAATCAGGGATCTCTTCTCTGCATGGAGGACACCATGTTGCCCAGAAATTTAATACCAAAATCTTTCCATTAAAATCCGATAGGGATATTTCATTTCCATCCAGATCTGCAAGTGTGAAATCACCATCGGACGACTTGCAGCCTGTAAAAATAAAGAAGGTCAAAGTTATTAATATAATCGAAGTTATAATTATAAAAAAATATTTTTTCATAGACATTTCCGTTGATTTAAAAAAGTTTTTCTTTACCAAATCTGTACAAAGTTTCCATAGCTTTTTTATTTTTTAAAATATCACCCTGACTGTCCACACTATTAAACACAAAATTACGCAAATAATCAACATACAATACATCAAAGAAAGAACGGATTACTTTTTCCGGACAGTCAAAAATATTACTGAACCGGGAACCGGCAGTACTTATAAAAATACCTTTTCTATCTTTTTCAATTATCCTTTTCTTATGTTCGTATTTCAGCGACCAGAATCTCTGACACCTGTCAATTAAAGCTTTAAGGTACCCGGATACAGTGGTAAAAAAAACCGGAGATGTAACTGCCAAAAAATCAGCTTCAATTAATTCTTTATATACCTGCTGCATATCATCATCGATAATACATTCCCCGGTTTCTGAACAATTGCGGCATTCCCTGCAGGGAGATATATTTAAATCAGCGGTTATAATCTTTTCGATTTTTAAATCTTTTTGGGACTTGCCAGCTGCAGAAATTGCACCCTCAAGAAACTTATCCAGAAGTAAGCTGGTATTACCTTTTTTTCTGGGACTGCCATATATGGCAACTATTTTAAATTCTTTATATTTACCTGTGGGATTATTATTCATACATAAACTTTTATGCGATAAGATAATAAAAATTCTTAATAAAAGCTGTTTAGCAGCCTGTTAATATCTATATCAGTTATTATATGATCAATTAAGGGCTTCCTCTCTATTTGCTTCAGTCCATCTTCATATGTCGGCCTTTCGATCTGATAAAAAATCCCTATCGGTATCCTTTCTTCTTCCATAGATTTTTTTATAGCTTCATTTAAGTCGCTTCTGTTATAGCTTTTAAGTCCATCCAGCTTGTATATCCTATCTCTATAAAAATCATATGTATTTTGTTTGTTGAATGTCACACACGGCTGTAGAATGTCTATAAAAGAAAATCCTTTATGCTTTATGGCCTTTCTCATTATTTCCGAAAGATGTATCGTATCTCCTGAAAAGCCTCTTGCTACATAAGTAGCCCCGCATGCCAGAGCCAGCAAGACAGGATTTATCGGCCTTTCCAGGACCCCGGATGGTGTTGACTTGGTTTTGAAACCCCTATCACTGGTAGGAGCAGTCTGACCTGTAGTAAGCCCATAAACTTTATTATTATGCAGGATATATGTCATATTAATATTCCTCCTGCATGTATGTATAAAGTGGTTCCCTCCAATTCCAACCCCATCGCCATCTCCACCCATAATTATTACGTCAAGCTTGTGATTCGCAAGTTTCGCTCCTGTAGCCACAGGAAGTGCCCTTCCGTGTAAAGCATGAAATGCATAAGTTTTAATAAAATTGGCTCCATTGCCGGAACATCCTATACCATAGACTATAAGAATTTCATGAGGTATAAGTTTTAGTTTTACAAATGTTTTTTTGAGTGAATTCCAGATTCCATAGTTTCCGCAACCAAGGCACCAGGTAGGTTTTCTTTCAGTATTAAAATCACCAGGTTTTAAATCGTAATTTTCTCTTAAAGATTTTCTTTTAGTTTTACTCATATTTCATTATCCAGAAGTACTCGCATCATATTAACAATTTAATCTGTTATTCTATTTGTTCAATTCCGTTAACAATTTCCCCGGGCAGAAATTGCCTTCCGCTGTATTTTAATATCTTATTTTTTATCCTGTGACCGGTATTCATCATTATGATTTTCGCTAATTGCGATGTTTTATTATTCTCCACCACTACATTTTTATTGCTTTTCTCGATAATCCCCTCAATAGATTCGCCATCAAATGGATACAAATAGGTAAAGTGAATTAAATTTACTTTCTTTTCTTTCTGATTCAATATATTCATAGCCTCAATAATAGGCCCCTTACAGGATCCCCAGCTCCAGATGGTAATTTCGGCATCTGTAGGACCATAAATTCTAGGAGAAGGAATTTCCTCAATTAATTTTTTTATTTTTTTAAATCTTTTATCTACCATACTCTTTCTATTATAAGCACCTTCTTCAGAATATCCCTGTTCATCATGTTCATCACTATTAGCTATATGGATTCCGCCTTCTATTCCAGTTACTGTCCGGGGAGAAATTCCATCTTCAGTATTGAGATAACGCTTGTATCCTTCACCTATATCTTTACTCCTGACCAGTAACTTTCCTCTATCTACCGTTATATTCTTAAAATCAAATTTTTCATATGAAAAATGGCTTTCAGATAAGTACTTATCGAGCATTATAATAACCGGAATCTGGTATCTATCGGCAAGATTAAACGCCTTTCCTGTAAGATAAAAGCATTCTTCAGGATCGCCGGGTGCCATTACCACCCTTAAAAATTCACCATGCGAGGAGTGAACCGCAAATAACATATCACCTTGCTCCGACCATGTGGGTAAACCGGTAGCAGGAGCGGGCCTCTGGCATAATACAATAACAATAGGAGTTTCAGTCATAGCAGCACTGCTTATTCCTTCATTCATGAGGGAAAAACCACCTCCCGATGTTGCAACCATCGCTCTTATACCGGCAAAAGAAGCACCTATTGCCATATTGATTACTGCTATCTCATCCTCTGCATGTTTGGTTACAATATTATAATCACCTTCTGCAGAAGCAAATAAGTTAAGTATCGAAGAAGAAGGAGTCATAGGATAAGCCGCATAAAATTTACAGCCAGCTCTAACCGCTCCCAAAAAAACTGCTTCATTACCTGTTACCAGCATTTTACTTACAGGCTTTACTATTTCCAGTTCGTAAGCATTTATCTTCAATTTCTCTTTTATATATTTATATCCCAGCTCAGATGATTTAATATTTGAATTAACAATTTCAGGTCCCTTCCTTCCAAAGATATCTTTTATCATATTTTTTAATATCTCCAGATCATAATTTAACAGAGCAACCGAAGCCCCCAGTGAAACATTATTGATCATAACTTTAGGAGCTCCAAATTCTGAAATTATTTTGGAAAAGGGTACCATAATATAATTAATATCCTTTCTGGCTTTTTTTATATCCCCAATGTCACTATCATTTTCATCATAAACAATATATCCTCCATATGTTACTTCTTCCTGGTGAAGTCTTATGGTCTCTTCATTCAATGCAATTAGAATATTAATATCTCTATTAATGGAAAAAATCTCATTGGAACTCACTCTCACAGTATAAGTGATATGCCCGCCTCTTATCAGGGAAGGATATTCATTGTTATCAATAACAGAGTATCCTTTTTTAGCAAAGATTTTCGAAAAAATTTCTCCGGTGGACATTATTCCAAAACCAGCTTCTCCACCAATTTTCCAGGTTAGATTTAAAACCTTCATTGAAATCCTTACTTTCCTAAACCAATCTTTAATACAATAATATTACCCTGATAACTTATTTGCAACTAATCATATAAGGTCTTTTTAAGACTTGCTTACCTCTAAATCAATTATCTAAAACTGATCCATAAAATTATCAATTCCTGTAGCAAAATTATAACTTTTTTAAGATAATAAGTTAAAGTCCTAAACCGTAAAAAAATTATATGAAAAATTATACCTTCAAAGATACCATTAAAATACTTTTCAGACCTCCGGTCATATCATGGGCTCTTTATGATCTTGCCAACACCTCTTTCGCAGTGGTGATAATTACCGTAATTTTTCCGGTTTACTTCACCAGTATAATAGTATCCCCGGAAATTTATTCCAGGAACTTTGGAGATTTGATGTGGGGAATTGCCAGCGGTATCTCTATGATAATCTCCTCTTTCCTGGCACCGGTGTTCGGGGCAATTGCAGATACTTCAAGATCTAAAAATAAATTTTTGACTTTTCTCACTCTGGCCTGCATTTCTTTCAGCTTTCTGCTTTTCTTCTTGAAAGAAGGAATGGTTGGCCAGGCTGTAATTTTATTTATTATCTCCAATATTTTTTATCAGACTTCAATGATGTTTTACAATTCTTTCCTGCCCCAGCTTTCTTCAAAAAAAAATACAGGGATTATATCCGGTTTCGGCTTCTCAGTTGGCTATCTGGGAGGCCTTTTGATTTTGATTCTGGTTTATCCTTTTGTGAGAGGAGGGCTGGATCCATCTAATTTATTGAATATTAGAATCACATTTATTATTACCTCTATCTTCTTTCTGATATTTTCACTGCCATCTTTTATCTTGCTCAAGGATTCTCCTGCCTCCAGAATCATAAAAATTAAAACTTCTTATATTTCATATGGATTTAAAAAACTGGCCAATACTTTAAGAAATATAAAAAAACATAAAGACCTCACCAAATTCTTGATTTCATATTTTCTTTTCAGTAATGCTTTTTCCGTAATGGCTCTTTACGTAGCTATATATGCCAAAAATACTCTAAATTTTGGACTGCTGGAAATAATCGTGCTTTTTATGTTAGGAAATATACCCACTATTATAAGTTCTATTTTCTTTGGCTGGCTAACCGATAAGATAGGTCCAAAACTTACCATTACTATAACTTTAATAATGTGGATTGTAATAATAATTCTGGTAACCGCTTTTAACATAAGGGCAGTGTTTTATATAGGCTGGATACTGGCTGCCATATCAACCGGATCTACCCTTATAGCAAGCAGGAGTCTTATGACTTTTCTCATACCCAGGGACAGCGAAGCCGAGTATTTTGGCTTTTATTCCATAAGCGGGAAGGTATCTTCCATTATCGGTCCTGTTGCCTTTGGGGTAATATCTTTTATTACCAAAAACCAGAGAATAGCTCTGTTAAGCACCTTATTTTTTCTTATAAGCGGACTTATAGTCTTGCAATTCGTAAAAGTAACCTCATACAGATTAAAAAACTTCTGATACCTTTATATTAAATCTTCCTTATCCAGCTTAAATATGAACCATTTAAAACTTTTACGTTTTTAAATCCCATGTTTTTAAGAATTCTAAATCCCTGATAAGATCTGTAGCCTGTCCTGCAGTAAATTATTATCTCGCTACCGGCATCCAGTTTATCTATATTCTTTCTGAGATCATCAATGTGAATCAGCACAGCGCCATCTATATGACCCAGGTCATATTCCTCTCTGGTTCTCACATCCAGAATGGTTATGTTTTCTGCATTTCTAATTTTTTCCTTCAGCATATCGACACTTAAAAAATCTATTTCGCCTTTTTTTAGATTTCCTGCTATCATCCCCAGCATATTTACCGGATCCCTGGCAGAACCATAAGCCGGATGATAACCCAAATCCAGATCGGCAAGTTCCCAGACCTTTAAATTCCCTTTTACAGCAGTAGAAATAACATCTACCCTCTTATCCACTCCGCTTCTTCCTATAGCCTGAAATCCAAGTATTCTACCGGTTATCTTATTAAAAATTATTATCATATGAATCATATCAGCCCCCGGATAGTAACCGGCATGAGACAGGTTATGGAGCTCTATAAAATCGGTATTGACATCTAACGCCGCCGCTTCTTTAAAACTCAGGCCGATCTTTGCTATAGCCAGATCCAGTACCTTTATTATTGAGTTAACCGCGCTCCCTGGAAATTTCTCCCTACCGCCGACAGCATTACAACCGGCAATTCTTCCCTGCCTTCCGGCAATAGTGGCAAGATTATAAGATCGCTTTACACCGCTTATTAGGTTTTCACATTCACAGCAATCCCCTGCTGCATAAATATTTTTAAAATTGGTTCTCATAAACTCATCAACAGCTATCAAACCGGATTTTCCTATTTTTATTCCACAATCCTGTGCCAATTTTACATCCGGCTTTGTACCTATTCCTAAAAATATGATATCAGATTTTATTACCTTACCCTTTAGAGTCTCCACGGATACAGCTCTGCCATCTTTCCCTTTAACTAAATTTGTAACTTCATCTTCTCTATATAAATTTACCCCTTTTTCTATTAAATAATTGTCCAGGTATTCAATAATTTCCTTATCAAACATAGGGAGTATCTGAGAGGTCTTTTCAATAATATTTACTTCATATCCTCTATTCAGGAATGTATAAAGAAGCTCAAGACCTATAAAACCACCACCTATTATTACCGCACTCTTACCACCCTTATTCTCCTTATCCAATTTATCCAGATATTTTTTTAAAACTACAGTATCGTCAATAGTCTTTAAAACAAAAATATTTTCCAGAAGTTCCCCGTCTAATTTTAATTTTATAGAAATTGATCCTGTAGCAATAATAAGTCTGTCATACCAGTCATTAAACTGCCGGCCGGTTTTTAAATCCCTTATATATATTTGATTTTTCTCCGGTTCTATCCTGGTTACATCATGGAGTACATTAACCTTAAGGTTAAATCTTTTTTCAAAACGTTCTTCAGTATTTACGATCAAATCTTCTATTCTCTCTATCTCTCCTGAAACAAAATAAGGAAGCCCGCAGGTTCCATAGGATATGTAGCTGTCCTTTTCATATATGACAATTTCTGCATCTTCGCTTTGTCTTCTTATTTTAACTGCGGCAGAAGTTCCTGCTGCCACAGCACCTATTATTATAATTTTCATTCCCCTGATTATTATAAATCCTTTCCAGAATAATGATTATTTTATGCAATGGTAAAGATCATAGATTTTATGATGGGATAATGACATTAAATATAATTATTCAGAGATTATTCAGAGATAAAAATTTTAATTATTTTGCTATATCTTTTTGTTCTGCTATTATTTTTTTTATAAACTCTATTTCTTTTTCAGTAAGGTCTTTCATCTTTTCATAACCCGATACAACACTATTTATTATCTCATTGTATTTATCTCTGGTTATATTCTTAATCTTGCTGGCTCTCTCTTCAACTTTATGTGCTATATCCTTCGCTATTCTTTTTATATCGGTTCTTAATTCTTCGCCGGTTTTGGTAGTTAAAAGTAGTGCCGTAATTGCCCCTGTTACAAATCCCAGAGTAAATCCTATAAAAATACCTTTTACGGTTCCTGATCCATTGTTGCCCATAAAAACCTCCCTATCTTAAATCAAAGACTTTTTAATACTATTCCTATTATACATATTATAAAAATTATTTTTAATATATTTTAAATAAAAATATTTTTTAACTGGTATCTGATGTTTTTCTTTTTTTGCTTAACTTACCTGACATCTCTAACCAGCTAAAAATCAAATTTCCCAGAAATGGATATTTAATGCCAATGGCTCCCTCGGGACACATTTCACTGCAGCAAAAGCACCTGGTACAGGTCCTTTGATTAAACTTGATTTTTTTATTACCTGACGAGATCGAGTTCTGCGGACAGATGTTCTGGCAGGTCCTGCATAAGCTACACTTATTGTAGTCGACGTACATATAAGGGTTGAATGAACTTCTGGCCAGCGGCAGAATATAGGTATTTATAAAATTATTTGCAATAAGTCTCTTCTGACCAATATTTTTGGGAAGCTTGAAATCATAAATTATGATATCGGATAGCTTTTCTCCCAATACTTCAATATTGCTATCTGTATATGACTCAATCTTCCATTTTTTTAAGACTTCTATAAAAGGATTCAAACCCTTGTCTATATTCATTATTTTACTCATAACAATATCCATTGAAATGGGATCATTGCTTGCCAGTATCAACCCCACATTTCTGGGAGTCCCGCTCCTCCCTGGTCCTTTCCCCTCTATTCCCCATATTCCATCCATAATATTTAAAGTTGGTTTGATAAAAGATGCTATATCCAGAAGCATTCCTGAAAAATTCTCAAAGTCGTCAAACCTCAGATGATATCCTACCTTAGTAAATCCGGGGACTATACCGAACATATTTTTTATTGCTCCGCTTATAACTGTCAGATTATGAGTTTTAAATTTAGGAAGATTGATTATTACATCAGCATTAATTATTGGTTTTATGACTTCTATTCTCTTTAAAATTCGGCCTTTTTTATTGGATAAACATTCATATTCGGCAGAATAATTCAATCTGCATCCTGTTTTTTTCGCAACATCTAAAATACCTGTGGCGCTGTAAACCTTCTCCATCCCTGTTCTATTATATGGAGTTGCAGGTCCAAAACTGTCAGCAATCAAAATATTTTTACTATTGCCGTTAATATCAATAATATTTTCGATTACAGCTTCTATAAACAAGGGATGGGTGGTAATTGCCCTCTCCGGTGGAACCGGTAAAAGTAAGTTGGGTTTTATTACGATTTTACTGTTGGAATTCAAAAATTTTTTAAAACCGCCTATTAGACCGACACATCTTTTGATAGCATCCTTTAGATTTTTTTTATTGTAGTTTTTACATTTTATAATACTGACTCTGCCGGCCTTATAATTCATTCTTCTTTTTTTAAATATTTACTATTATAGAGGGTTTTTAGCGCATAATAAGTAATCCATTTGCTGGACTTAT
>DATBWS010000056.1:0-2696 GCA_036514675.1 Candidatus Hydromicrobium sp. | reverse complement strand
AAAATTTATTCATTCAGAGCCACAATAAAAAAAGATTTAGAAGATACCGAACTTATTACCAGCAGTAGTACCTTAAAATATGGATCGGATATTATTGAAAAATCAGTGGAGGAAGAGATAAGCCTTTTTACCGATCTAACAACATCGGAAGCATTTTTATATGATGAAAACGGAGGATATCTCTGGGCCGGAGAGATCATGGATGTAAAAATCATCATTAGAAATACCGGTGAAAAAACGGAAAGTGATTATAGAGTTATTTGTCCCACACCGGCCGGGGCGACTTATATCAGTCAGTCAGGTACTCCCGAAGGAATCAGCTGGAGTGACGATATAAGGGGGCTTATATGGGATCTGAAAGAGCTTGGAATAGGAGAGGAAAAAGAAATAACTTTCAAGATGAAAGCAAATGAAGATCTGGTTAATTCGGGCGGGGTAATAACTACAGGTTTTAAAATAGAAAGCAGCAACGGAGAAGTCATACTTCCTTCAAAAAGTATGACTGTCAGGGGACATGTAAATATGAATATTGTGGCAATGGGTGATTCTTTAATAGAAATGTCTAACTGGGTCCAGATGTTTGACGACCTTCTGGAGGCTAATTATCCATATGCTGATTACAATACCATTGCCAGTGGAAAAAGCGGTGAGATGGCCCGTAACGGAAATGCAAGGTTTGACGGCACTGTTGCCATATATAATCCGGAGATATTCATAGTGGCTTATGGAACAAATGATGCAGGACCTCACATTTCAGGATTCCAGGCTAATATGGAAAGTATTGTAGCCAAGGCAAAGAATTTAGGTGCGAGAGTATTTATCAATCTTATTGGTCCTATTTACAAGCCCGGAAAAGAAAAATATATTGAATATAATAATATAATCAGGCAGATTGCATCAAAATATGGTGCAGTGGTTATAGATGTACTGACCCCACTTTCGCAAAACCCGGGAGAATATCTTACCGATGGAGTGCATTACAGTTCGGCAGGCGCTGTGGTTGTAGCACATACAGTGTTCAGTTACGTCTCTCAATATCTGGGTGATATTGGTCAGAGATTGTAGCATTATAAAAAGTAGGTGTTTATCAAAGCATAGAAAAAGCGAGGATGAATTTTGAGAATTTTTTTAATTATTTTTTCATTTATAAATACAGTTTTTTATGTTTTTGTTTACTCTTATTTTGACAATATTCTGGATATTTTCGGAATAACAGGTCTATCCTCAACGGCAATAAATTATATCAAATTAGCGGCACTTCTGGTTGTAGGTTTTTGTATTGGCATAACCGTAATGCTTATATTACGGCTAAAGATAAAGAAAAATCTTTTTAGTTTCAAGAACCTGCTTATTGTAGGAATTTTTCCGTTTATATGTCTTATACTATCTGAAGGTTCCATAACCAGTTTCATCATAAATAAATTTTTCAATTCCAGCGAGAGACTGAGTGAACTGGTATTTTATCTTTTTTCAAGACAAACTATCTGGTCCTTATGGCTTGGTTTTGCCATAGGCACATCTATACGGTTCAGTTTTTTAAAAAAGGAATATAAACATTTATCAGTTGAAAGGTTGGAACAGGAACATTCGGGATCCGAACCGGTTAAGGTATCTGATATAGAAAGCAAGGATCAGAATCATTTCCCGCAGCATTAGTCAGCCTGGTGAGATTCGAACCATCAGGATCAGTGATATATATCTCCTGTTGACCTTCAATGGTACTTTCGAATGCCAGATAATTATTATCGGGAGAAAAGCCGGGATGGCCGCAGTTTACCAGGGAACCGGAAACCATTTTTACGTTTTCTCCATTTCCATCCATTGTAGATATAAAAGAATTGTTGCCTTCGTAACTCATAAAGGCAATTAGTTTACCATCTATAGAAATAGCCGGAGCTCTTTTCCTCATGTTTATACTGGAGATAAGCTGTGAATTTTCTCCATTATAATCCATCACATATAAATCTTCGTTTCCTTTGGTTCCAGATTCATAAATGACTTTATACTGGAAAGTATGGCCGGCCGGATGCCAGTCATCAATACCCGGATTGAATGTCAGCCGTTTCTGACTGCTTCCATCGCTGTTTATTCTGTATATTTCCCAGTCCCCATCCTGATATACCTCAAAATAAATAAATCTTCCATCAAAGGACCAGGTTGGATATCCGCTTCTCCATGGATTCCTGGTAAGCTGGGTTTTACCGGTTCCATCCCAGTTCATAACCATAATCTGCCATGTACCATTGATATCGGAAGTATAAGCAATCTTTTTTCCGTCGGGAGAAACAGCAGGGTAGTTATCCTTCCCGGGATGATCAGTCAGCTGAATGAGTTCGGAACCATCCAGATTCATACTGAATACATCTTCACTGCCATTTCTATCGGAAGTAAAGACTATTTTTTTAACGGAATATTCTATATCCAGACTTCGGGGCTTGACCTGCAGAATATCATCTTTATTTATGGCCCATCCGCTTATTTCTATCGAGCTATTGTTCAGATTAGCCTCTTCTACCGAAAATATTACGTTTGGTTCTTTCTCCTCGCCTTCCATCTTGATATGTCTTAAGCCCAGATAATAATTACCGGAATTGGAAAAAGAGTAGATATATAAAGTATTTTCGCTTCCTGCTTCAAGTCTCGTTGCATCAAAGTTAAGAGAATAACCGGAATTGGTATAGTTTGCGTTTCCAAGC